>NZ_DAQR01000008.1:336-20777 GCF_002502935.1 Methanoculleus sp. UBA413 | reverse complement strand
GTGGCAAGCCGTGTCAGCACTTTTGATGCTGGATATTGCTTACTTCTTTGCGAACGCGCGTCAGAATGCTCTGAACCATGTGGATATGCGGTCGCAAGGTACTTTTGGGATGTGCTCGGGATGACAGCCGGGTCGTTCACTCCTCCAGGGTCGAGATGTCCCCGGGGTCCACGCCCATTTCCTGCGCTTTTAAGACCCGTCTCATGATCTTGCCGCTCCGGGTTTTGGGGAGCGAACTGACGAAATCGATCTCGGACGGCATGGCGATGGGCCCGAGTGTCATCCGGACATGGTAGATGAGGTCTTTCTTCAGTTTCTCCCCGGGCTGTTGGCCGTTCCTGAGGATGACGAAGGCCTTGATAGTGTTGCCCTTCAGGGCGTCTGGTTTCCCGATGACGGCCGCCTCAGCCACCGCCTCATGGGAGACGAGCGCGCTCTCGACTTCCGCGGTGCCGATGTTGTGCCCGGCGACGACGATCAGGTCGTCGGCACGCCCGATGACCATGATGTAACCGTCTTCGTCCTTCACCGCGAGATCAGCAGCGGTGTAGCACCCCGGGATGGTCTCCCAGTACTTACGGTAGCGTTCATCATCTCCCCAGACCGTCCGCATCATCGATGGCCAGGGCTCCTTGATGACCAGGAGGCCGCCGGTACCGGGCGGGACCGGGTTACCCTCCCGGTTGACGACGTCCGCGACGACACCCGGGATCGGCCTTCCCACGAATCCCGGGCGCATGGGCTCGCCGATCATCGTGGTCAGCATGTGCATCCCGGTCTCGGTCTGCCACCAGGTATCCACGATCGGGCACCTGTCCTTTCCGATAGTGCGGTAGAACCACTCGAATGCCTCAGGGTTGAGCGGTTCGCCGACTGACCCGAGGATACGGAGCGACGAGAGGTTATAGCGGTTCGGCCACTCCTCGCCCACCCGCATGAACATCCGGATGGCGGTTGGGGCGGTGTAGAAGATGGTGACACCGTACTCCTCGATGAGGTCCCACCAGGTACCCGGCGTCGGGTGATCGGGGGTTGCCTCCGCGATGAAACAGGTGGCGCCGTTCAGGAGTGGGCCGTAGACGCCGTAACTGTGGCCGGTGATCCAGCCGGGGTCGGCGGTGCACCAGTAGACATCATCGTCCCTGATGTCGAAGACGTGCTTTGTCGTGTAGTAGGTCCCGACCGTATACCCGCCGCAGGCATGCACGATGCCCTTTGGTGCTCCGGTGGTGCCGCTCGTGTAGAGGATGAAGAGCGGATCCTCGGCATCCATTGGTTCAGCAGGGCATTCACGGCTCTTGCCGTCTACCAGATCATAGTAGTCGACCTCCATCTCGGGGTGGAGCTCCACGGGTATATCGGTATCGCGCCGCAGAACGACAATCCGCTCCACGCTCGGCGCATTGACGACTGCCTCCTCGACGATGTTTTTGAGCGGGATCGCCCTGCCGCGCCGGTAGGTGACGTCGGCGGTGATGACCACCTTCGCGTTGGTGCCCCGGATCCGCTGGTTGAGTGCATTGGCGCCGAATCCCCCGAAGACGACCGAATGGATGGCCCCGATCCGGGCACAGGCCAGCATCGCGATGACCTGTTCGGGCACCACCGGCATGTAGATGCAGACCCGGTCGCCCTTCCCGACGCCAAGGCTTTTGAGGCCGTTCGCGAATCGGCAGACCGCCTGGAAGAGCTGGCGGTAGGTGTAGATCCGCTCCTCGCTCTCGGTCTCTCCCCGCCACATGAGCGCGACCTTGTTGCGTCGCTGGTTGTGAGCGTGGCGGTCCAGGCAGTTGTGGGTGATGTTGAGTTTCCCGTTCAGGAACCACCTGGCGTATGGGTAGTCCCACTCCTTCACACGGTCCCAGGGCTGGAACCACTCAAGCTCTCTGGCGACGTTGTCCCAGAACCCATCGGGGTCTGCCAGGAACGCCTGGTAGGTCTTGGTGTAGTTGCCCATCCAGGACTGTTCCCTGCACCTGACCTCGGGAGTGTAGTACTTCGCCTCCTCGAGTTTGACACTGAAATTTTCAGTCATCCGATTACCCCTATTCTACATTATTAATAATGTAGATCCTATATCAACATTCTGGTTGAATGGGTGGATCCGGCGTGAAAGGCATGCCTCCAGGGGGCAGGTCAGGGCATGTGCACCCGGAGAGGGGTTGCCCGGCGTTCGTGCGAAAATCACCCCGTTTCGCACAATTTGAGTCTCCAGGCGGTCAGTTCGTCACGCTCCCAGGTACGGCCATTGCCTCGCCGGGGCAGGGACCTGCCGCGCTGTCTTGCGTGCAGGGGGCGCGAACTGGTATAAGGGTTACGGATCGTAGCGTGACATCAGGTCTGCAGCGGCGCACCGGAGCGAACCGCGTACTATACGGATGGGACAGCGGTCGCAGAGCGGTGACTTCCTGCACGCAGTCTTTCCAAGCCTGACAATCTGGGCGTGATAGTCGTTGAAGAGCTTCACGTCCGGGAGCAGATGATCGGAGAAGAGGCGCTGCGTCCGGTCGTAGGAGACCTTCTCCGGCAGGAGGCCGTAGCGCGAGAATATCCGTCTGGTGTAGGCATCGACGACGAAGACCGGCTTTCTACAGGCGTAAAGCAGGATGGTATCCACGGTCTCCTTCCCAAAGCCCCTGACCGCGAGCAGGCGCTCACGGAGTGCGCCTGTCTCCACGGCAGCCATCACCGCCGGGTCAGCCTGAAACTCAGCGACGTAGATCCCGGCGAACTCCTGGATCCGCTCCGCCTTCTGGTTATAGAACCGGGACGGGATGATCAGTCGGGCGATATCACCGGTGTCGGCCGCGGCGAGCAGGTCGGGGTCGAGCATCCCGGCGGCTTCCAGGTTCGCGATGGCCTGCGCCGCGTTTGTCCAGGAGACGTTCTGGGTGAGGATAGCGCCGACCATCGTCTCGAAGGGGGTCTTTGCAGGCCACCAGTGCTGGTGGCCGAACGAAGCGTGCAGGGCGTCGTAGATCGTGAGCAGGTCGCCGGTGAGGGGTTTCGGTCTCATCGGCAGACATCCTCCTGCCACCACGGCCGTGCGGTGATCGTCATCCGCCAGTCGGCGCCGAAGGCCCGGCCGGTCACCCTGATCCCGGGCGCGGCCTGCCGGCGCTTGAACTCGGCCAGCCTGACCATCCTGAGGACCCGGTGGACGGTCTCCGCGGGATACCCGGCGGCGATGATATCACCTGGAGACTCGAAACAGTCGATGTGGCGATGGAGGATGGCGTCGAGAAGGTCATAGGGGGGGAGGACCTCCTGGTCGGTCTGGCCGGGGCGGAGCTCGGCAGAGGGGGGTTTTTCCAGCACCCGATCGGGGATGACCGGACGCTCCCTGTTCAACCACCGGCTGATCCGGTAGACCATCCCTTTCGAGACGTCGCCGATCACCGCAAGACCCCCCGCCATATCCCCATAGAGGGTCGAGTAGCCAACCGCGGCCTCTGATTTGTTCCCGGTGGAGAGCAGCATGGAGTCGAACTTGTTGGCAAGGGCCATCAGGACTACCGCCCGGATCCGGGCCTGCAGGTTCTCCTCGGTTGTGTCCCGGGGAAGCCCGGCGAAGACCTCCGCGAGGATTCCGTCGAACGCCTCCATCGCCGGGGCGATCGGGAGACAGCACGTCCGGATGCCGAGGTTCTCTGCAACCTCCCGGGCATCCTCGATGCTCTCCGGCGAGGTGTAGGGCGAGGGGAGGAGCACCCCGAGGACGTTCTCCGGCCCCAGTGCCCGGGCAGCGACCGCGGCCACAAGCGATGAGTCGATCCCGCCGGAGAGGCCGAGGAGGGCTGTCTCAAAACCAGATTTCCGGACGTAATCGCGGGTGCCGAGCACCAGCGCCTGCCAGATCTCGGATTCTGGTGCGAGATCGTCGGGAGCGACCGCCTGTGGGCCGGGGCGGTCGAGATCAACAGTCACGATATCTTCAGCGAAGGCCGCCCCCCGAGCGATGAGCGTCCCGTCGGCGCTGAAGACCGAACTCCGCCCATCAAAGACCAGGTCGTCGTTCCCGCCGACGAGGTTCGCTACGGCGATCACGACCCGGTGGTCCCTTGCGGTGCAGGCGAGCGCCTCCTCGCGCAGACCCTGCCTTCCGACAGCAAACGGTGATGCGGCGATGTTCACGATAACCTCAGCGCCGGCACTGACCAGTTCCCCGGCAGACCGTCCGCCGCACCAGATCTCCTCCCCGATAGAGACTCCCACCCTCCTCCCGGCGAGGAGGAGGACCCGGGGAGCCCCGGCCGCCGGCTCAAAGTAATGCCCTTCATCGAGTGCGCCGGAGGGGGAGAGATGGGTCTTTCCGAACGTCTCCCGGACAGCCCCATCCCTGAGGAGGGCTGCGGCGTTGAGGAGCGGTCGACCGGGGCCGGCGCGGTCCTGCGCGGCAAAACCGACGATGACCGGCGGCGCATCCTCAAGGTCGGCGGCCAGGTCTTCCATGACCTCGAGGCTCCGCTCCACAAACCCTCTCCCGAGGAGCAGGTCCCGGGGCGGGCACCCGGTCAGGGAGAGCTCCGGGGTCACGATCAGGTCCGGCCGGGAGTGTGCTGCCTCCTCGACACCTGCTGCTATCAGGTCGGCATTGCCGGTAAGGTCTCCGACGACTGTGTTCACCTGGAGGAGTGCGATCTTCATCTGTCCTGATCACTATTGGCGGAACCGATGGCATATGCCTTTGCACGGCCCTGCTTGCAGGAGAAAGAGAGCTGCGACACCCTGTAAGGCACTTCAGATCAGATCCCTTTTAAGGGCCGGAGGCTAAAGCGCCATTAGAGACTATGCAGAGAGCGCACCATAGTTCAGCACCCTCCGCCCCGTGCAGGAGGCCGTTTACGTCCCGTATTCACAATAAGGGGGAGTCAGCCTGATGCCCGGGAAACGCCGGTCTGCAGGCGGGAATACCCGGCTCCTCCTGGTTGCGGCATCGGTCATCGTCGCCTTCGCCGCAAACGCTGCCGGGCTTTTCTTCGGCGTCACCAGTGTCCTCCCGCACCTCTTCTACCTGCCGATCGTGCTTGTCGCCTACTGGTTCCCCCGCCGTGGTACCGCCTCCTCGCTCGCCCTGAGCCTCGGCTACCTGGCGATGACCCTGCCCTTCGCCGGGGGAGACGCAGGGCTGGCCGTCGCAGCGCTTGCGCGGGCCGTGGTCTTCGTTGCCATCGGCGCTGTAGTCTCGCTTCTCTCCCTGAGACTGCGGGAGCAGGAGCAGCGCTACCGCGGGGTCTTCGATAACTCGGAGGCAGGGACATTCATCGTTGCACCGGAGAATGCCGGTCCCCGCATCGAGGAGGTCAACTACGTGGGTGCCGCCCTCCTTGGCTCCACGACAAAAGACCTGATCGGCGAGCCCATCACCCGATTCCTCGACGACCCGGGGGCGTGGAGAGATTTTCAGGTGAAAGTCCGCCCTGATAAGGCCGTCTACGGCTACGAAGCGGCCCTCCGCCGTCCGGACGGGGTTGCTGTCCAGGTTATCGTATCAGGCGGCCGGCTCCCGGACGGGCGGATCATCCTCACGCTCGTCGATATCACCGCCCGGAAGAGTGCCGAAGATGCGCTCCGCCAGGCCAACACCAAACTGAATATAATGGGGCGCCTCACCAGAAATGACCTTATGTCGGCGGTATCGGGACTCCTCCGGAGGATCAGCGAGGGGATGGGCGAGTTTGACGACCCTGCCGTCCGCCGGTATCTGGAGAGCCTGGAAGAGGATGCCCGGTTCGTGCAGCGCCGTGCGGAGATCACCCGTGACTACCAGGACCTCGGTCTCCGGCCGCCGGGATGGCAGCCCCTGCAGGAGGTGATCCGGGAAGTGATGTCGTGCCTGCTGCTGCCCGGGGTCTCGGTCCGTTCCTGGGTTGAGCGGCTTGAAGTCTTTGCTGATCCGATGCTCGACCGGGTCTACGTTAACCTGATTGAGAACTCAGCCCGCCACGGGGAGACCGTATCAGAGGTCGTTATCACCTACCAGCTCCGGGACGATGGGCTCGTTATCTACGTTGAAGACGACGGTGTGGGCGTCCCCGAAGCGGAGAAGGAGAAGATCTTTGAGTACCGCGTTGACGGCGGGGGCGGACTCGGGCTCTTCCTCGTCCGGGAGATCCTCTCTATCACCGGTATGACGATCCAAGAGACCGGGAGGCCGGGCGAGGGGGCGAGGTTCGAGATACACGTGCCGCCGGATGGATACCGGCTCATCTGAGGCGAAGTTTATGTTTACAAAGGTGCTTATCCCGACAGACCTCTCTCCGGCCTCTGCCGTTGCGGCGGAGCGGATAGGTGAGGTTCCGGGTGTCCGCGAGGTCGTTCTCTTCCACGCCCGGGTCTCGGCCGGGCCCCTGCCCACTGATGAGCCGCTCCGCCGAATGGAGGATCAGGTGCGGCGGCAGGGTATCGCCGTGGAGGTGGTGGTCGCGGAGGACGACGGGACGCCTGTTCCTGAGAGGATACTCAGCGCAGCATCCAGGGCAGGCGCCGACCTGATCGCGATGGGCGTCCGGGATCAGGGGTTGCTCCGGAACCTCTTCTCCGGGAATGTTGCGGCCACCGTACTCCGCGATGCCAGGATACATGTCCTGGTCGTCCCGCGGTCAGGAGGTGGCAGCGGACCGCTCTTTGCGCGGCTGCTGGTGCCGACCGATCTCGCAGTGCCGGCGCCGGAGGTGCGCTCGATCCTGGAAGAGCCTGCCGCTGGCGGGACGGCGGTGCTCCTGCACGTTCTCGAACCCGGACGTGGCGGCACAGAGCAGGAGGCAGCGGATCGGCTCGCTGCCCTCAAGAGTGCCCTCTCGCCCGCTGGTCGGGAGATTCGTGGCATAGTCAGGACCGGAAGCCCGGCGCGCATCATCTGTGCGGTAGCAGATGAGATCAGCGCCACTGCGGTCATCATCCCGCGTATCGGGAAGCGTGATGCCCCCGGGAGCGCCCCGCTTGGCAGCGTCACCGCAGGTGTTGTGGGGTGCGTAAAGCCGCCGGTGCTGGTGCTGGCAGTCCCAATTCACCTGCAGATAACAACCCGGGAGCTCCGGAGAGAGGAGTTCGCGCTTGCAGAGGAGGTATGGACCGACTATCACCAGTTAAAAGCAGATCCGGAGACAGACCGGATATTCGGGGTCTTTGCGGACGAAACCCTTGTCTCGGTCGCCCGGTGCCGACGGCACCCGGACGGCTACGAGGTGGACGGTGTCTTCACCCCGGTCAGGTTCCGGGGGAGAGGATACGCCCGGAAAGCCATGGATGCACTCGTTGAGGCATGCCAGCACGATACCCTGTACATGCACTCGGTTCGGAACCTCGTCGACTTCTACGGGACATACGGGTTTGTATCGATACCGGAGAGCGATCTCCCGCCGAGCATCAGGGCGAGGTTCGCGTTCGCCCTCGGCGAGATGGAGGGGGCAAACGTCCAGCCGATGCGTCGGGTTGCAGGCCGGTTCCGGAAGTAATGTCGGTGCGGCGGTGAAGAGATTGGCCGCCTCTGCAGGACCAGCCTTGAACCCGCCGCCCCTCTCCCCTCAACAAAACCGCTGGCCCGGTTCAGTCGTCGTAGATCGCCAGAGAATCCATGTCGTCATCGTAATCATCGGGGTACGGGACATCGATGACTACCGCGCCATCCTCGAGGATATCGCCGATCTCGACATATATCCCTGCAGGAAATTCCCGCTCTTCTGTGCTGCCGTCAGGGTGTTTGACATACGCCCACATGCTGTAGCTCCATGAATTCATTTTTTCAGGGCTCCCCGTGCACCAAATCCAGGGGTCCGACCCATCCTGGGAGCATGCCCATAATCCAGTATCAGATAATAGCCTGATAAAGACCTTCCGGTGAAAAGAACCGGAGATTGCAAGGATGCCCCGGGTTTGGGGTAGTATTATGGTTAAAGGCGCATATCCGGAGCCCGGGGGAGGGACGTCCGCCTCACGGTGGCGCCGGGATGATGCATAGCTATTATCGTAACAGCGGTCAGGAGTGCATACATGCGCATCGGGATACTCTCCGACACACATGACTACCTTGAGATGGTGGATGCGGCCGTAGGGCAGCTGAACAGGGAACGGGTGGATCTGGTACTCCATGCCGGGGACTACATCTCACCGTTCGTCATCCCCCGGCTGGCGAACCTGAGGTCCCCCCTGATCGGTGTTCTCGGGAACAACGACGGCGACCATCACCTCCTGACAGCGCGGTTTGCCGAGCATGACCACCTCAGCCTGCGAGGTGCTTTTGCCGCCGTCACCATGGGCGGCATGACAATAGCCCTCCTCCACGGTGATGACCGTGAACTTCTGCAGGCGCTCATCGGACGCAAGGCATTCGATGTCGTGGTCCACGGTCATACTCACCAGGTGGGGGTCAGGAAACTCGGGGGAACGCTGGTTGTCAACCCCGGGGAGACCTGTGGTTACCTGACCGGCCGGCCGACCATCGCCGTGCTGGATACGGTGGCCAGGGATGTGGAACTGCTCTCCCTCTGACCTGTGGAAGGAGAATAGCGGGTCATTTCACCTTAACTTGAGGGGGCGTTGGAGTGTTCGCCGGTCTCTCGCGCTCTCGCGTGAAGTCCGTGTATCTCCCCCCGACCAGAACCCTTCGCGTCCTTCGTGGCTTCGCGTGAGGTGGCGATCTGCACCAGGACCCACATGGTAAGGTGGAGTTGTCCACTACCCCAGTACTTCGCTAAAATTTTTGAGGAAGCCAACCGGAGGTCAAACCACCGACATCCCTTCGCGGCTTCGCGCCTTTCGCGTGAGGCTTTTTTTGTTACGCTTGTACGTTACCTCACGCGAAGTCCGGGTCCGGGTGCTACCAAATCCTCTTTTTAGCGTCGCGCGAGCCACATCGATCATTGCTGGGTGCCAGAATTAGCGAAGTACTGTACCCTGAGGTGGAGCCTCATGTGGGTTTCATGGTAAAACGGGTGCGGGGTTATGCCGCACCAGGTTCTCCGGCCTCTTCTCCGGCTATTTTCCCAAGGTTCCATGCCGGGGTGCCGGCATACCCGAGATCGGCCCTCAAGGTCGCTCCAGAGACGTTCAGGGAGGCGGGAACATCGAAGTAGAGGTAGCCTTTCAGCGACTCGTACCGCTCCAGTGTCTTCTGGTCGAACGACTCCCCGAGTGAGGTGAAGGCCGGGACATCGAGGGGCGCAAACGTTGTCCCCTGGTATTCAAGTGTGAACGCGCTCCGCCCCGGTGTCTCGATGGAGTAGAGATCGGAGTTGCCCTTGTGCCCAAGGTTCGTCGACTTGACGACGGCGAGGAGGAACATACGCCCTTCGCCTGCCTCAACTTTCATTGCTGATGCATTGACGGGAGCCTCCTGGTACGCCGTTGCGGTCCTGGTAGACTCCGCGAGCAGCGAGACCATGTTCTCGCCTGACGGGTCGTCATAGGTGTGGCGTTCCTGGAGAGACAGTATCGCCGGGGACGGCATGACCTGCACCGGCATGGCTCCGGCCTGAACGGCGGGTGCTGCTGCCAGGGTGGTGGCAGTGGCGCTCCCCCTCATGGACGCACTGGTCTGCTGGCTGACCGCTTCAAGCCCTTCCGATGCCTCGACGAGTTCCCTGAAAGCCGTCGGCGCGGATTCTGGGGTGTCGAGGAGTTCCCGGCTGGCCGCGGAGTAGGCCGCAAGCGACCTGATGAACTCGTCTTTTGTGGGCTGCTGTCCGGGAGATACCTGGAACGATTGCACCTCACCAAGCAGCCGGGTGGAGAGCGCATGCAGGTCGTCCGCCGCAACAGAGGCTGCATCTGCGTCCTGCATGTAGAGGGCATGGGCGTGCTCCATCGAGAGTTTCATCAGGCTGATCCCGGCGGTGTTGATCAAACCCGTCAACCGTTCATCGTCATAGCGTCCGGCCCATTCGGGAGGAGCATCATCAGGGGGGACCGGCAAGGCTGATGTTTCGTTGCTGCTGTTCTGGTTGGCAGGCATCACCAGTTCCTCATCGGCGCCGGGGGGCAGGTCGGTGGTCTCCTCCCCGCCAGGAGGTTCCGGGACGCCGGATGGCTCCGTTCCGTTCTCTGCCGTCAGCAGATCGCCGGGTGAGAGCTGTAAATGTTCCCCTGACTCCAGTGCTGCAAGCCCGTGACCGGGATCGGCAACGGCCGGCGTGGAGATGAGGAATCCCGCGCAAATGGCGATTCCGAGAGCAATAAGAGCGTTTGCGTGGTGCTTGCTCATGCGCATTTTTTAGCAAGTCTAGAATATTAATATTATTATATTGTCCGTTGGAAAAAAGGGTCTCTGTGGCAAAACTGTTTCCGGTATCAATCGAAATCCGCCGTCCATGGACCGGTGCACCGGGAGGCCGGGGTACTGAACTGGAGGCAGGCGTCAAGAACCAACGGGAGAATGCAAGCAGCGTCCTGGGAGTAGCCTTAAATTGGAAATCAAGTCCCGGTAGGGGGAGGACCGTCCCCCTGGTTCGACCAGAGGCCACGCCTCATGTCTGTCATGGCAACCCCGTCATCCCTTCTCCGGAGGCATGCCCGGGAACGGCTCCTCCCCCGGATATTATCGCGCACTGCCCCCCATCCCCGCGGCGATGTCCATCCCGGTCCACTGCCGGGGGAGAGCCCGGGGAAATTTACCCCACCGGGGTGGGGATGAGCACCTGAACCCGAACGGGGGGTCAACTGAGTCTGATAATTCGGAATCGGTGTACTAGTGGAGCATTTCATCTAATATTGTCCATGCAATACCATCTCACGCGAAGGGCGCGAAGCCGCGAAGTTCGGTTGCTGGGCGGCAGAGTCCCCTTCGCGTTCTTCGCGTCTTCGCGTGAGGTGGCGATCGCTCGCCCCGCATCAGGACCCGCAACATAAGGTGAAACGGTCCACTAGTCTGGCCTCTCGCCGTGCTTCACGGACGTTTCGACAATTAAAAGAGGAATTGCCTGGTATGATTTTCCTTCTTCAGAGGAGAGTTCTCCTTCTGTGGAAACATATATGAACTCGCACGGGTTATCGGGATAAGAGGGATATCTGATGGAGATCGTGAAGATCCCGAACATGGATAAAGCAGAGTATGACCAGCTCATCGAAGAGGGTTTTATCAGCCGTATTGCATTCCAGGGAAATAAATACCCATACATCGCCCCGTTTATCTACGTCTTCGACGGGAAGTTTCTCTACTTCCTGGCGACCAAGTACGGCAGGAAGAACGCACTCTTCCGGCAGCACCCGTATGTCTCCGTAGAGATCGAGAAGTATTCGAGCGACCTTTCCTGTTATACCTTCGTGACAATGCAGGGTTACCTGGTGCAGCTTGAGGACGCGATCGAGAAGAAGATCATCAGGGAGAAGTTCGTGGATATGATCAAGAGGCACAACCTCTCAAAGAACATCCTTGCCGCGCTCGGTCACAAGCCCGAAGAACCGATCGAGGCGATAGCATCAGAGGAGCGTTCAAATATCTGGAAACTCACCGGTGTGACCGACATCGTCGCCTTAAAGAACTTATAATCTGGCTGATTATCTAAAGACACCTCCGCCGGGGAATCTCCCCCGGCAATACCTATCATAGTCGGGCATGCCTGCGCCCCCACATGAGAATCGTGAAATGGGCCCCCGGATTGGTCGATATACCGGGGCACCGCCCCATGCTCTTTTTCTGGTGGTCGTTGACCCGATTGAGCAGGTCTATGAGCAGTGCCGGGGCGCTTCGTTCACCGATCCGTCCGCGCTCTGTACCTATCGATGCTCAGGAGCAGCACCCCGGGCCCGCCGCATATCTGCTCATTTCGCCTCACCAGCGCCGGATCTGCAGATACGGTGGAGAGAGAATTGACCGCATCGACGCGATACTCCATCAATTCTCTCAAATCAATCATAATCGCCAAATATCCTATTGAAATAATAATATTTTTATAGTCAGATTTAAAACAATAGATACTATCTGATGGTGAACGGATGAGGTCAGACAAAGTACGGTATTTTACGCCACGCGATGAAGAACTCGCCGAACTTCTCATGGGTATCGGCATCAAGAGAAACGTCTCAAAAGTGCTCGTATATCTTGCAAATACAGATGAAGCGACGTCCCGCGATATCGAGCGGGGCACCGATCTCCGTCAGCCCGAAGTCAGTATCGCCATGCGCTACCTCAGGGAGTGCGACTGGGTGGATACCCGTGAGAGCAAGTCGGAGAGCAAAGGACGGCCGGTGAAGATCTACACGCTCTCCCGCCCGATAACAGAGATCATGGATACGATCGAGAAGGAAAAGAGGAAAGAAGCCCGGCACCAGTTAGACCTTATCCAGAAGATGCGGGAATGTATATCAATGCAGTGATACGACGCGACAACCCTTTCCCTCACCAACAATAACCGTTATCTTTTCTCTATAGGCGGTAAATAGACCGCATTCCAGCGCACCGGGGATGGCAGCTATCGCTGTTTCCAGGCTTTCAGGATCCATAATCGCTCCAAAGTCACAGTCAAGAATGAAGTTGCCGTTGTCGGTGACGACCGGGCCGTCTTTCTTCACCCCCTCTCTGAGGACCGGGCTGGCACCGAGTGCGGCGAGGCGCCGGGAGACGGGCGCCGAGGCAAATGGGAGCACCTCCACCGGCACAGGGGCGTTTAAGGTCTCTACCATCTTCGTCGGGTCGACGACGATGAGCACCTCCCGGGCAGCGTCGCAGACGCACTTCTCACGGAGGAGGGCTGCCCCCCGCCCTTTGATCAGGCGGAGATCCGGGTCGGCCTGGTCTGCTCCGTCGATGGCTATATCGAGTTCGGGATGCTCATCAAGGCTGGAGAGCGGGATGCCATACTGGTGCGCCCGGATGGCCGCCTGGTAGGATGTCGGGACGCCGGTGATAGATAGACCATCTTCGGCGATCCGCTCACCCAGCCGCTCCATCGCGAAGAAGACGGTCGACCCGGTACCGAGGCCGATAACCGTCCCGTCCTCGACCATTCCGGCTGCGTGGTAGCCTGCATTCCGCTTTGACGCTGCCTGCTGCGCTTTATCCATATGTATTCTTCACCTCCGATTCAGATAGCCATGCCGTCGAAGATACCCCTGAGGTCGTCCTTGGCGCGGAACGCCGTGCAGTCGAGCGTGATCGGCGTGATCGAGACATTGCCTTTCTGCACCGCGTGCACATCGGTCCCCTCTTCCGCATCCTCGTGCAAGGGCCCGTCGATCCAGTAGTAAGGGCGCCCGCGGGGGTCGAAGCGTTCCTCAACGCCGGTGTAGAAGAGTTTCTCGGCAAGGCGGGTGATCTCATAGCCGCCGCGCACCGGCGTCGGGATGTTTACGTTGATGACGTGAGCATTCTCCGGGAACCCGTTAGCGAGGATCTTCTCGCAGACCTCCCGGACCACCCGTTTCGCATCGCTAAATCGGTCTGTGACCCCTGACGGGTCATCAAACTTGTCGCCCTGGTCCTCAACCTGCAGCGAGAAGGCGAGGGACGGCACCCCCTGGTTGGACGCTTCGAGCGCGGCCCCGACGGTGCCTGAGGTCATGATGGACTCGTATGAGAGGTTCTCGCCGATATTGATGCCGCTGACTACGAGGTCCGGGTTCAGGCGCAGTGCAAACAGCCCGATGATCACGGCATCTGTCGGTTTCCCGCCGACCGAGTATGCCGGCACCCCGTTCATCGTCACCCGGGTTGCACGAATCGGCTCAAAGATGGAGATCGATCTCCCGACCGCGCTCTGCTGGGTGGCGGGCGCGACCACGGTGACGTCGGCGATCGGTTCAAGCGCCTCGTAAGCCGCCCAGAGTCCAGCGGAGGTGATTCCATCATCGTTGGTGAGCATTATCTTCGGCTTCATTCGTGCCTATATAGGGCGTTCCTGCGCATCAAACATTTGCCCGATCGTCAGGGTCAAGTGTTTGCCAGCCAACCTCTACTACGATGAAGGCTTTTCTCGCCGAATACTCCGTATGCAATGATCCCGAACTTGCACCTGAGGGTGCCGCCATGCTCGCCGCGATCAGCGGGAGTTTTGCCCGCTGTGGCTACGATGTCGTGATGCCGGAGGAGCCCGACTTCGAGGGCGAGATCCGGAGGCTTGCGCCCGGGTGCGACGTGGGACTGGTTATTGCGCCGGATCATCTCATCTTCCGGTATACGCATCTCCTTGAGCAGTTCACCCACAACATCGGGTGCGGAAGCATGAATGCAGCAGTCTGTGCAAACAAACAGCGGACAGCAGCGATCCTCGCCCGGCACGGGATAGCGGTACCTCCCGACGCCGGAGAGGGAAGACGGGTCGTCAAACCGATCATGGGCTGCGGCGCACAGGGAGTCAGGCTGACTGATGAGGAACCGGGCGCCGGCGAGTTCGCCCAGGCCTACCTGGAGGGGGAGACGCTGAGCGTGAGCCTCGTGGGGAGCCGGGTGACCGGCAACGTCTGCGAGTACTACTCGGGCAACCCACCGCTTCTGCTCGCTATCAACCGGCAGGAGATCGTCGTCGACGGAGACGGGAATTTCCGGTATCTTGGGGGCGAGACACCCGTCCATCCTGACCGTGAGGAGGAGATCGTCTCCACTGCCATCCGCGCGATGAACGTCCTCGGGTGCCAGGGATACGCCGGGATCGACATCATCGCCGGTGACCGCATCTACGTGGTGGACGTCAACCCGAGACCCACGACCAGCCTGGTCGGGATTGCGGAGGTCATGGAGGAGGAGGAGATCGCAGATATCCTGGTAGCAGCGTCGCACGGAGAAGCGCCAGCAGAGGTACACCTCTCAGGGAGGGTCCGGTTCGATAAAGACGGGAGGATTAGCCGGGTATGATCGGTATCGATATCGGCGGTGCGAACCTCAAGGTTGTCGATGACGCCGGTGTGCATATCCACTACTGCCCGCTCTGGCAGGGCGCGCCGCTCGCTGATCTTCTCGAACCCTATGCGGGACCTGCCGCCGTGGTGATGAGTGGAGAACTGGCAGACTGCTTTGCGAGTAAGATAGAAGGGATCCGGTGGATTGTCGATGCTGTTCATGCGGTCATCCCGGGTGCGGCCTTCTACGGCACCGATGCGGCGTTCCACACCCGGCCGGTCCCGGACCTTGCCGCAGCAAACTGGCTGGCATCGGCCGACTACCTGAGGGAAGAGTACGCTGATGCGGTTCTTCTCGATGTCGGGAGCACCACCGCCGACGTTATCCCCCTCAACCGCTTTGAGAGCCTCAAAGGGCTGACTGATACCAGGCGATTGCAGAAGCACTACCTTGTCTACACCGGCATGCTCAGGACGAACGTCGCGACGCTTCTTTCGTCGGTCACGCTGGACGGGACGGTGACCCCGGTGAGCACCGAGTACTTCGCTACAAGCGCCGACGCGCATCTCGTACTCGGCCACATCACCCCGGAAGACTACACCTGCCCTGCCCCGGATAACGGCGAAAAAACTCCCGATGCGGCGCTCCGAAGGCTTGCCCGTGTTGTCTGTGCCGATATCGATGAGATAAGGGGAGACGGAGCCCTCCAGATCGCCCGGCAGTTCTGGCAGGCCCAGCGGACGCTGATCACCCGCGCGGTAGGGCGCGCACTCTTCCAGAGCGGTGCCGACCGGGTGATCACGGCAGGGGTAGGAGCGGACCTCTTTGCCCGGGAGCTGGACGGCGTGACGTTGAACCGGGAGCTTGGCGTAGTCTCTGATGCACTGCCCGCGTATGCGGTCAGGGAGGTGGCGCTACGGCAACACGCTTGCGACTGACCCTCATCCTGCTCGCGGCATCGGTCACTCTCACGGGGGTATCGCTGGTGCTTGGTTTCCCGTTCTTTTTCCTCTTTCTATTCATACCGCTGATCCCGCTCTTCGGAAGACCTCCTGCCGTGAGGCGCTGCCCTGTCTGCGGGTGGGAAACCGCAGGCAGCGAGCGCTTCTGCCCCTACGATGGGACCGCACTCACGCCCGATTGCAGAGATGGAGAGGTTTAAGAGGGAGAGCGGTAGGGGGAGACCGAAGAGTTCAGCCGCCGGTATCGCACCGAAGTCCCGGGAGGCGTAGTTTCGGATCGTCCCGCGGTCTACGACGATCCCCATCGCCTTGAGATACTGTGCCACCCTGTTGAATGGCATCTGATGTGACAGGAGGAGGCAGAGGTCGACGATGGGAGAACCAAGGCGCGTATCCTGATAGAAGGGTGCATCCGCGTAGCAGAGACGGCCGCACTTCTGGCAGTAGAAACGCTTCACGTAGACCCTGATTGTGCGCTCTTCTCCATGCTCGAGTATGACGGCAAATCGCTTTGCCCGCAGGTCGTGCCCGGCCACCGGGCCACCGCACGACGGACAGGCATCGAGGTCGGTGAACTTCACGCCGTCCATCGATGCCAGAGCGTTTCCCACCAGATCTGCGAGCATGGGGGATATGGGTATTGTTCTCTTCATTCTGCAGAAAATCCCCTTTCATGCCCCCATACCGGGGGCAGGTGTTCCTAAGGATGTTTCTCCTTCACCGGCAATAACTCCTCTGTCCTGGGAGGTGCTGACCTCTTCCGGCATATCGGCCCGTCGTGGAGCATTTTATCTAATGTAGGAGTTACGCAGTTCGCCCGGAATGACGACCTCATTTGATTGGTATACGCGATTTGTTAACCCTTTTTAGTTGACAAACATTGAGTCACGATGCATTCTGCATAACTTCTAATGTCTCACGTGGCATCTCATCAACTCTCGCGCTCTCGCGCGAAACCGCGAAGTTTTTCCGTTTTCTGTCTCGTCCTTCGCGCCTCGCGTGAGGTGGCGATCTGCACCAGGACCCACTGATAAGGGAAATGCTCCAGTAGAGAGAAGATGCGTCATCAAGCGTTGAGATCCGGTCACCAGGGATCGTATGCGCACATCCACTGGTATTCTCATTTGTCTGCCTCTGCTCCACCAATATTAATCAAAAATATCGGAGTTAACCACTACTGTTAAATATCCCTGCACCTATATTACTATTATCCGAGGTTTTACCATGGAACTCAAGTATGTACAGACAACATGCCCGTACTGTGGTACGGGATGCAGCTTCAACCTCGTGGTGAAGGATGGAAAGGTTGTCGGCACACAACCATACACCCGCTCACCTGTCAACGAGGGTAGGGTATGCCCCAAGGGTACCTATGCTCATGAGTTCGTAAACAGCCCGGATCGTCTCACAAAACCGCTGATCAAGAAAGACGGCAAGTTTGTTGAGGCGACCTGGGACGAGGCTTACGACCTGATCGCTCAAAAGTTCAAGTCATACAAGCCCGACGAGTTCGCAGCGCTCGCATCGGCCAGGGTCTCCAATGAGGAGAACTACCTGCTGATGAAGTTCACCCGCGGCGTCATGAAGTCACGGCACATCGACCACTGCGCCCGGCTCTGCCATGCATCCACCGTCGCGGGGCTTGCCGCATCGTTCGGGTCCGGTGCGATGACCAACTCGATTCTCGACATCGCCGAGTCGAAGTGCGTCTTCATCATCGGGTCCAACACCTTCGAGCAGCACCCGCTGATCGGCCGCAAGGCCATGCAGGCAAAGCTGAACGGCGGGAAACTCATCGTATTTGACCCGCGCTACACGCCGACCGCCAAGCAGGCGGACCTCTACGCGTCCTTCTACTCCGGCACCGACGTGGCCATCCTGAACTGCCTGATGGGAGAGATCATCAGGAACGGATGGGAGGACAAGGAATGGGTTTCGACCCGTGCAAAGGGATACGAGGAACTCAAAGCGGTCGTGCTCAAGGATGATTACCTCCCCGAGAACGTCTCGAAGATCTCCGGCATCCCGGCCGAGCAGCTCAAGACTGCAGCCGAATGGATCGGTACCGCCGAATCCTGCGCACTCCTCTACTCGATGGGAATCACCCAGCACACCGTGGGTGTTGACAACGTCAAGTCGACCGCAAACCTTCAGATGCTGACCGGAAACATCGGCAGGCGCGGCGGCGGCGTGAACGCACTCCGCGGCCAGAACAACGTGCAGGGTGCCTGTGATATGGGAGCCCTCCCGGTTGTCTTCACCGGTTACCAGAAGGTCACCGACCCGGCCACCCACAAGAAGTTCGCCGATGCATGGGGCTTCCCTGACGGCATCTGCGAGCCGAAGAACGGCTACGAGGTCACCGTCATGATGGACGTCCTGACCGACAACCCCGGCGAACTCAAGTGCATGTACATCATGGGCGAGAACCCGATGCTCTCCGACCCGGACCTCAACCATGTCAGGGAGGCCCTCGAGAGCCTGGAGTTCCTGGTCGTGCAGGATATCTTCCTGACCGAGACCGCCGAACTCGCCGACGTCGTCCTGCCTGCCGCCTGCTATGCGGAACGGGGCGGCACCCAGACCAGCACCGAGCGGCGTGTTCAGATGTGGCGCAAAGCCCAGGACCCGCCAGGTGAAGCGAAGGAAGACTGGCAGATCATCAGCGAACTCGCCGCAAAGATGGGCTACGCGAAACAGTTCCCCTACCAGGACATCGAGGAGATCTTCAACGAGATCGCCGCAGTCACCCCGTCCTACCACGGCATGAACTACGAGCGGCTCAACAGGCCCGAAGGGCTCCACTGGCCCTGCCCCACCACAGAGCACCCCGGGACACCTATCCTGCATATCGGCAAGTGCTCACACCCCGACGGAATGGGCGTGATGCATGCAATCGAATGGAAACCGCCTGCAGAGGTGCCCGACGAAGAGTACCCCTATCTCTTCACAACCGGACGCTGCATCTGGCACTGGCACACAGGGTCCATGACCCGCCGGTCCGAGACGCTCGATGCCGAGGTTCCCACCGGCTGGATCGAGATCAGCCCCGAGGATGCGAAGGCGCTCGGCATCCAGAACAAGGAGATCGTGCGCGTGAGCACCCGCCGCGGGTCCATCGACGTCCCCGCAAAGGTGACTCCCGACATCAAGAACGGTGTCATGTTCATGCCGTTCCACTTCGTCGAGTGCGCGGCAAATATACTGACCCACAACGCACTCGATCCGATCGCGAAGATCCCGGAGTTCAAGGCATGTGCTGTAAAGGTTGAGAAGATTACGGAGGCCTGAAAATGGTAGCAAAAGGAGACACTGTTTACGCATGGGCATCCGATGCCGCCTGCCAGGAGAGGGGCGAGTGTGGTGGAGCGGTCACCGCTCTGCTGACGCACGCGCTCAAGACCGGCATGGTGGATGCTGTCCTTGCAGTCAAGAAGGGGCAGGACATCTACGATGCTGTGCCTGTGCTCATCACCGACCCCGCCGAGATTGCGGAGACGGCAGGATCACTTCACTGCGGGACGCTCCTGCTCTCGAAGCTCTTCAAGACTTATCTGGACGGCGCCGCGAATATGCGGATCGCTGTGACGGTGAAGGGCTGCGACGCGATGGGGCTGTATGAGCTTGCGAAGCGCAACCAGATCAACCTGGATAATGTCCTGATGATCGGCCTCAACTGTGGCGGCTCGGTCAGTCCGGTTCTGGCCCGGAAGATGATCCGCGAGAAGTTCGAGGTCGACCCCGACGATGTCGTCAAGGAGGAGATCGACAAGGGCCAGTTCATCATCGTGACGAAGGACGGCCAGCACAAGGGCATCTCGATGGACGAGCTCGAGGATGAGGGATACGGCCGTCGGTCGAACTGCCGCCGGTGCAAGATGAAGATCCCGCGTCAGGCCGATCTCGCCTGTGGGAACTGGGGTGTCATCGGTGACAAGGCCGGCAAGGCCACGTTCATCGAAGTCTGCTCCGAGAAGGGCGCAAACCTGCTTGATGCCGCCGTGAAGGCCGGAGCCGTCGCTAAGGAGCCCGCGAACCCGAAGGGGATCGAGATCCGCGGCAAGGTCGAGAACGCGATGCTGAAGCTCGGCGACAAGTGGCGGGCACGCTACTTCGAGGGGCTTGGCGAGGGCAAGGAACGCCTGAAGAAGATCATGGACGACACCTCCCGGTGCATCAAGTGTTACGCCTGCATCGAGAACTGCCCGATCTGTTACTGCGTCGAGTGCAGCACGAAGAAGGGCTACCTGGTCGAGCCCGGTCAGGTTCCGCCGCCGTTCATGTTCCACCTGATCCGTTACGCCCACATATCGGACTCGTGCATCAACTGCGGCCAGTGTGAAGAGCACTGTGCGATGGATATCCCGAACTCGCTCTTCATGCACGCCCTGCAGGTCGACCTTCAGGAGATGTTCGGCCACACCCCGGGTGTGGATATGGAACTCCCGGTGCTTGCGCTTGTTGAAGAGCAGACTGAGCGCAAGCGGCTTGCCGACACCGGTAGCGACCAGATCTTTGACATCTTCAAGTAAGGAAGAATCTCCCCCTTTTTTTTGCACGTGGCGACACGGCAGCGCAGTTTCTTCAAGCCTGTAGTCCACATGACTCAGAGTATTCTGACGCACATTCGCAAAGAATTGAGCAATATCCTGCGTCAAAAGCGCTGACACGGCTTTCCACCGGGTGTCGCCTCGCGGGGGAGGGACCGG
>NZ_DAQR01000008.1:0-122 GCF_002502935.1 Methanoculleus sp. UBA413 | reverse complement strand
GTTTTGGGACGACCTCGTAATCAAAATCTGTTTTATCACGCCTGGGCAGGGTTTTCCCTCGTGTATCACCACACGCTGCCCCTCAGGGGCGGGATGAGGGACTGAGAATATTGCCTTGTCCG
>NZ_DAQR01000066.1:0-20534 GCF_002502935.1 Methanoculleus sp. UBA413 | reverse complement strand
ACCCGATCAAAGCGGCCGACAAACTCCTGGATTACATCTTCACGTCGCTCTACGAGACGTTCCCGTTCCCGACCGCGGAGCCGGGGTCCTCCTGTGAACTGCGCGACCCCCTCTACATGGATCCGAAGACCAACCAGCGGATCGGATAAATCTCTTTTTTTGAGTGCTTGCCCCGAGGATTTGTGGAGTAGGGCTTGCACCATATTCAACCGAATTCGGATCGATTCATGGGAGAGTTGGTGTGGCTGATGAGCAGGGCCGCAAGGGATGGTGTCGGCACGTTCCGGCCCCCTCTTGCGGAGAGGTTTCAGGAAGAACCTCCGATGTCGCCTCAATGATCGTTCTTCCCCGCCCGGTGTATCCCTCTGAAGATAATTGCGATCCCGCATTGACCGTTGAATAATACCACTGGAATGTATACCGCCCGATACCGTGCTCCGGTACCGGGATCGACCCTGATCTCCGATACCTGCTCTGTCCCCCTGATTGCCCTGGAGAACACGTCCGACGTTACCAGACCCTCCAGAAACGGGCATGCGACCTCGGTAGCAGCCTGGCCGACAACACCCTCCTTCGAAAGACCGAACCGGTCACAACAGGCCAAGGTGATGCCCCTCACCGTAAGGTCGGAATCGATAATGATCACGCTGTCCTGGATGTGATCGAAGAGTTCGAGAAGAGATGGACGAGAAGAGGCGAGATACACCTTCGCCGAACCGACGGTATGCCTCTCGACCTTACCCAGCGTCACGAGCACGCCCAGATACTTGGCTACAGAGTTGCGGTTGAGGCCGATCTTCCGGGAGATATCGGATATCGAGAGGCCGTGTATCTCTTTCTGCAGGAGGCTCAGGATCCGTGTCATTCCATCTTCATGGTTAGTAACGGTCTCGGGGGCACCACCTTCTTTTCTCAGCATAAACAAATATAATTTCGTTAAGTCCACATTTATTGATATGGGTCTTATGCGCTTGGTCGGTGTTTTTGGGGCGATGAATGCCTCGTTGAGAGGATACCTGCGCATCCGTACCTGTGCCGGGGCCCGGGATTCGTTCTTTCCGCAGACTGAATGCAGGGTTCAGAAAGACCCTCGGGAGCGAGGTGAGCGGGGATCCGCTGTCGGGTCGGATAAAAAAGAGTGTTCGTCTATGGCGCGGTTTCTTCCGCCCCGAGATTAAATTGGGTGGTTCGGGAGGAGTTTTCCCCCCGACTGGCTGTTCTACGGCGAATACTCAGAATATATGCTCTGGCTCCAGGTACCCGGAGGAGTAGACCACACCGGTCTTAATGTCCGAGAGGGTATACTCGCTGCCGCCATCGATATCGATTGCGCCGCTTGACCACCCGTAGCCCCCCCGTGCACAGGAGAAACCGAGTGTCACCGAAGGGGCGTATGGGGGCGAAGGGGAACTGAAATACTCACAGTAGACGATGAACCGCTCTCCGGGCTCCACAATCGGGTCGTTCAGATCCTCAAGTTTCAGGCCGCTGCCGAACTTCTGCATCCGGTGCCCTGCTGCTTCTTTGGGAAGCGTAACACGCCATCGTCCTGCACCACTCTGCTGCCCACTGTCCTCGACATACCTGGGGTCGACAGGGTCGTTATAGGTCAGCGTAGCCGCTCCCTGGGTACCAAAACCAAGACCTGTCATGTAGAATTTCAGGTCCCTGAGATCCAGGGAACCGCCGCCGGCATTCTTAAAGACAATCCCAATCTGGGCGTATGTCCATGGAGGGGGCGATTCATCTTTATAACCTCCGGAAGATATCCCGACCAGTTCAACCCGGGCGTCCGATGCTGTGTCGATGTCACCACCAAGAGCAGTTGCAAACGAACTAACAACCGCAGCAATGATAATCGTAACAACAACCATCAGCATCACCCCAACGACCGGGGAGACTGCATGCTCAGATACCTGCATTTTATTCATCACCATGCTGCCACCACATCCTTATCATACACGGTCTGACCGGTTGGCGTATGAACAATCGTCACATGGACGACAGACCCTTCCTGGAACCCGTATGCCGTTCTGTCCGTCACATCGAACCCGAAGAACGGGTTACGTTCCTTGAACCAGTACTGTTCGCCCGGGTGAAACAGGCAGGTGCCGAACTGTGGGGCGCCGGGACCAAACATACCGTTTCCAGGTGCAAGACTGTTTAAAGCTGGATCTTCAAGACAATACCCGTTAACCTGGGGAACGAAGGGATCCGAGTTTTCATCCCAGACATCTTCCTGGCCGATCGCGCCGTCCAGCGTGTGTTTAATGATCTTGCCGGCGTGCCTCACAGGCACCCCGTTATAGGTCTCAGGGACGGTGTAGGTTGTGACTATCTTAAGGTCTCGGGAGTTGAGTGTCTCCCCGGCGATCATCTTCAGCACCACACACTCGGGGGCGGGACCTGGCCACCAGGTCGTTGCCCCGCGACCCCCTTCAACGGGATCCCCTGCACGGACGCTGATCTCAAACGCCGTCGTCGGTGCCGGGTCGGCTGAATCGCTCAGGCCGCCAGCAAAACTGCTGACAAGGGCAGCGACGATGATCGTCACGACCAGCATGAGCATGACACCGATCACCGGAGAGACCGCACGCTCATCATCGGTGAAAAAAAGAGGCTCTTCTTTTTTTTCAGGGTCTTTTCTGTCTCTGCACATTGTTGGATTACCTCGTTTCTGTTCTTGAACGCGAACGATCACCGCATGACGATCGTACCACGCTGCATGGGTTTGCCGCTCAGCTGGTCGATGATCGTGTACTCGAAGGGCACATTGACCTGTACCCTGAACGTGCCGCCCGAACTCTCAGGAGACCAGGTGAGGAATCTTCCCTTCACAACATTTTTTTCTTCGCACAATGTGCTGTCGTAACAGTCATCGGCGACGATCCTGAACGAGTCACCAACGGTTATCAGTTCGTTTCCTCTCCCGGGAAGCGCGAAGTATGTCTCATTGCCCCGGGAATTCTTCACTGGCGTCAACTTCGATGTATCGACCGCCGCAACAGTGCTGTTGAGAAGCGTGTTCATATCGAAGTTTATGACACTGTCCCCGTTCTTCAACTGGACGGTAATATCCCGCAGCGAGAACGAGTCTCCGCCGGAGAGACGGAACTCGATGCCGTTGTTTGGCTTAAAGGATGCAGGATGATCAGGCTCCGTGTTTGTCTTATCCGTATCTATAATACTGGAAACATATGATGCAGATAGGGTAACCTGAGGTGCAATCGTCTCGTCCTGCGCAACGCTGCCGGAGAACGCACTCACCATGGCGGCGATGATGATCGTCACGACCAGCATCAGCATCACCCCGACGACCGGCGATACTGCGTTATCATCCACTGCATGCCACTGAATCATTGTACAATCACCCTGCCGCTGTAGAGGCTCTTCTGACTTGGGAGATGGATGATATCGACATCAACTGCAGACCCTCTTCCAAAGCCGAAGGCTGAGCGGTCATCTATATCAAAACCGAGGACGACCCCGGTACCTGCAGAACCCCCGGTGCTGATGACGTCGCCGGAGGAGAATGTGTAATCGCCAAAGTTGGTGCCTTCCTCGCCAGGTTTGCCGCGGGAGACATCATTCAGGTACGGGACCTTCACGGATGCGATCTTCTCACCATCAATGATCATGTTTCTCACAGGTTTTGTCGAGGATGTCACCTCCCCATGCTGCATACTCTTCTTTTTTGATGCTGGGGGTGCGTAATAGGTGATTATTCTCATATCAGAGGTTGGAATGCTGCTTCCACCGTGGTGTTCAATCAACATAACATACTGCGGGTCTGCTGGATTACTGCCCCCATCCGAGATAATCTTCACATCTAGGGCCGCTGAGGGTGTAGTCTCAGTACTCCCGAAGGCGTTCCCGGCAAAAGCCGATACAAACGCGGCAATAATAATCGTCACGACCAGCATCAGCATGACACCAATGACCGGCGAGACCGCGTCGTCCATATTAGAGCTCATACTTTTTCTCATCCAAATCTGCTTGATCATAACACACTTCCTACAAGAGTACCAAAGGCGATTACCGCCCCGGTGTTTTTGTCGGTGAGGGTGTACGTCGTCTTGCTGCTCACCTCGAACTCGCCGCTGGAGTACGGTGCGCCTGTTATACCACGGTCTGCGACATACACGACACGTCCGTATTTGCTCGTACCGTCCTCGATGTAGCGGTCTGCGTGAATAACAAATCGATCTCCTGCCTTGATCTTAGAATTAGCCAAAGTTGTGGCAGCAAATGCATCATCTGTGACATCACCTTTTTTATCCTTAATTCCGATCTTCTTCATACGATACGTAAAATCAGACGAGAGACGGGCTTCTTTCGGTTTGGAGAGCCCACGGTAGGTTTCAGATGGCGTATCGGTATAGGAGATCGAGACCTCGTCTCCTCCGGACAGGGTTGACTTCAGTTGAAGCTCGAGATCCGACAGGAGTAACGTCTCTCCGCCTTTGTTCTCAAATACCAGTCCTATCTCGCCAAGTTCGCCGATCGGGCCTTTTATCACACCGACATACTCGACCAGAGTTCCGGGTGCGGCATCTGTGTCCGAGGCAAACGCGGTAGAGAATACGCTCACCGTTGCTGCGACGATGATCGTGACGACGATCATCAGCATCACCCCGATGACCGGGGAGACTGCATCGTCTTTCCATGAATTCACCATGGTACAACCACCGCCTTATCATAGATGACCTTCCCGCTGCCGGTGTGAACGATCATCACGTTCACGGTAGCCCCTTCCCCAAATCCATAGGCCGCACGCTCGTCAGTCTCAAACCCGAGGAAGGTATCCCGGTCGAAGGTGAGCCGTCCCCCGGAGACAAGAATCGCCGTCCCGAACGTTTTTTCCGCGGTTCTTGTGGAAACGATGCTGTCGTCGTTGGTTATCTGCGGGGTGAACGGATACCCGGGAGCATCAGTATCGATGGCGTTCTCTTTGACCGGAGCGAGCGATCCGTCGATGGTATGTTTGATGACCTTTCCTACGTTCTCTTTCAGAGGACTACTTCCCCACGTCTCGGGAACGGTGTATGAACTGACGATCTTGAGATCTTTCGTCGCCAGCGGATCCCCGCCCAGGTGTTCAATAGTCACGTTTCTATCGTTTGGTCCGGCAGACATCTCGATCCCCAGCGTTGCTACAGGCGCTTTTCCGCTGCTAGATCCGAGACCTCCGGCAAAACTGCTGACGATCGCGGCGATGATGATCGTCACGACTAGCATCAGCATCACCCCGACGACCGGCGAGACCGCATCATCCCACCTGTCAGGGCGCGGTTCTCTCCTGCCCCGTGGCGCCGGTCTATCTCTGCAGGATTGCGCAATCATGTCATTCATGTCATTCTCCGTCGAAACATGGTGTTCTCCATTTGACAATATAAATTTAGTTAGAGCAAATTTTGTTGTAGATCACAGTGTCGCTTATATTATATTAATTTACTCATATCCCCTTGATGTGCGCCCCTTTCTCAAAATCGTGCCATCCAACGTCGTAGATCGAGGTCGCATGCCACCTCTGCATTGCAACAAAGTGAAATAGCGTTATAACAAATTAATTTGGGATGGTAGTCTATCGTTGCCTCTGGGAGGCCCAATAGTATGGATGACTCTCGGATACTGACGGTACTGGGCGTAGTGTTTCTTCTCATGGTTGCTCTAATACCGGTGGCCTCGGCGCGGTTTGCAACGCCAGAAGGGCCCAATGCCGGGATCGATATAGGGGAGACTGTGTTTCTGGGAGAGAAGAAGGTGAACTTCTCGGCATTCTCAGACGAGGTAAAAGGAGACCCGGTGCGGATAGTAAGGGTTGACTCAGGGCAACAGACCGATCCGATCGCAATCACAAATAACATCGCAAACTACATTCGCGGAAGCCCGGGACAGTATTATCCTGTTTATGGCGACGGAACTCTCAATTCAAACAAATATTGCTTGGTACGGGACGCCGCCGCTTCTCTTGGATGGATGATGGTGCGCGTCTCCGAGACAGATGTTCCGCCGCAATCGAACCCCTGCCGGCCGGAGACCATCCCCTATCGGATAATGGGAGTGCAATTCCTTCTGCCCGAGCATAGCCTCCCTGTTAGCGAGTTTCAGGGTTCATGGTATGAATACGAACTGCAGGGAGATGTCAAAACAGACAGCATCGTCAACACAGCCGGAACTCTGGTCTCCCTCAAGGACCTCTCCGCCGATCCTGCAGCTCCTGATACTAGGTATGTATTCCGTCTCTCCGATCAGAGTGCCGTCTCCCGGAACAGTCAGGCGACGATGGTCTTTCGGATGACCATGAACGGTCTCAATCACGAGTTGCGCTACCCCTTCACGGTGCAGGACTACCCGCTTGAACTTGAACTGTCTGGGGAGACCGCGGCGCGCGGCGATGATCTTGTACTCACGGTCCAAGGCACGCCTTTCATGCTGTACGATGTTAAGCTGCCCGTTCCCCCGGCAGGGGAGGACTATCCTCGCTTTGAGGGGGGCGGTTGGCACGAAAAGGTATCGGACTACCACGTTCGCGCCTATCCGGAGTGGGATGGCAAGGTGCGGTTGAAGATCACCATCCCAAAGAAGGCTCCGATCACCAGTTACCGCGTCTCCGCAACCGGCCCCGGCGCCGTCCAGCCGGTGCACGCAACATTCTCCATCGATCAGAGGGTCATGACAGTGATCTTTGACGAACCAAAACAGAACCAGTACGCCATCGGTGACACCATCAAACTCTCCGGGACACTGAAAAACATAAAAAAATCAGATTCTGGTTTTATCCCGATCTACCTCTTCGTCACAGGCCCTAACCTCCCCCCGAACGGGGCACCTCTTACCGATCCAAATCGGGAAGTGGTGGACGATGCGCTGGATACGTTCACTGTAACATACTACAACCCCGTCCTCGGGGTATGGGAGTATGACTGGATTACCGCACAGTTCTCCTGCGATGAGGGGACCTACACTGTCCATGCCAACCTCCAGCCAACCGGGTATCGGAAGAGCTGTTACCCCGGCGCTCCCGGCTCCATCGACGGTGAGGTCCCCCCGTCATGGGAGTACGAGTTGAGCAGCCCGACCATTCACGCAAAGTTCGATGAAGCGACCGGCGGGGTCTTCGCCCGCGGGGATTACCTCTATTCGTGGTGGTATGCCCGCGGGAGCCCCGGTAATGACAGGATAGCAGGTTCCACCGGCCATATGAAGTGGTATATCTTCGGCCCGAACTTCAAGTATGCTGACTGTAACCCTAGGTTCCCTCTCGATGACGATGGGTCATACGGGATCACCCACTCGCGCAACTTCACCTACGACCTCTCCCCCGGCGACTACTTCATCGTCTACCACCACCCCGGACCAAACAACCGGTTCGACGTTCTGCCCGAGAACAACCTCCACTTCAGGGGCCACGTGAGGGAGTTGTTCAATGTGGACGATGGAAGGGTGCTCGTCAACCTCGGGAATCTTGACGGCAGGAGTGCGGCCAACGCCATGGTAGATGCGCTGGATTCGGTGACCGTCGACGACATCTACATGATGGACACCTTCACCGTCGAAGATCCCCTGATCCGGATCAGGTCGCCCGGCGAACTGGTCGTCGGGGATGAACTGGTCGTCGAGGGGGCCACCAACCTCGCCGGGAAAGGGACGACCGCCGACGGAACAGACGTCTCGGATACCCTGACCCTGACGATCACCTCGCTTGACCTGCACGGATCGGGCAAGGCGAATACCGTCATGAAGATCCCGGTCAATTACACCGTTCCGAAGAAGTACGACCCCATCACCGGGCTCCGTCCGTTCACCTATGACCCGATCGATACCAACTCCTGGTATCCGGGGAAGTACCTGATCACCATTACGTGCAAAGACGTCAACCACAAAGAGACCTGTGCCTTCGAACTCCTCAGCGAGGGGAACCAACGCAACACCACGGTCGGCGAGGCGCAGAACCCCTTCCCACACCGGACCCAGGCAACACGCGCCCCCGCGCCATCCGTGGAGCCGGAGTTCACGCCCATCTCCCTGCCTACGACGCAGTCCCCGGGGTTTGAGGGGCTTATCGCCGTTACCGCGGTTTTCGGTGTGCTCCTCCTGAGGAGGCGGTAGGTGTGGATCTCACGTTTGACGAGTCGCTCTTCAACAAGATCATCGTCGTTCTTGTGATCGCGATCGTCATTGTCGGTGCTGTTGCCGCCCTCCGGTTCTCCGGTCTTCTCGGTGGCGATGGAGGCGTTCCCGGGCCGGGTCCGGCTTTCGGCGAGCCCAAGCCCGAGCCCTCCTATGGCCCGGACGAACAGGAGGGGGAGAGGGAGGTGGTCACCGGCTTGAAGTCTTACAACTGGTCATATCGCGGGAGCAGGATGGCGATGGACCTCTACATCTCTAACGCCACCTACCAGCGGTTTCTCTCCTCGTCATACGGGACCTACGAAGAGAAACCGGAGCGCATGGCCGAGTACGTCTTGACCGACGGCGACGACGGTATCATCGCGAACCTTGCAGATTGGTTCCTCAACACATCCCTGACGGTGGGGTACGGGAACAGTGATACCGTCGGCAACGTCCTCGCCTTCGTGAAGAGCCTCAACTACACAACAGACGAAGAACGCCGCGCGACCGACGCTTACCCGAACTACCCGGTCATAACCCTTGCCACAGGGGAAGGAGACAGTGAAGACCATGCTATCCTTGCCGCCGCCATCCTTGACCGGATGGGTTACGGTGTCGGCCTCCTCTACTACCCGGCGACCCACGACCGGCGCACGATCATCCCCGAGGCCACCGCCCTCGCCTTGATCACCGACGGTACGGTTCCCGGGCGGCTCTACTGGACCGTTGCAGAGGCTCCGGCGGGCAGACTCATCTACTATCCCGGAAACCGGACCTGCAGCGTCACCTTCCCGGAGGGTGCCGATCCTGAATCTGGGTGGTACTCCGGTGAGGCAGTCTGGTACAACGCCACATCCTCGGGTCGCTTTAGCGATCTCCGGTATTATCCGGCGAACCGGACGTTCGTCGCCGGGGCGGAAGTAGCCGATGCCCATACCGTCGTTGTGGAGGACGCCGTCTGGAACCAGCCGGTCGTCGTATCTGCGGCATGGACCGCGAATACCACAGAAAAAGGCGTCCCACGTAGCGCCTACGACGGTATGATACCCTACTTCGACGGCGGCGACGACCTCTGGCTGGGCTGGACCCTCTCGCGGGACGACCGCCTCGATGCCGGCACCACCGTTGCCGGTAAGCAACCCCTCGGTGAGACGCCTCCGTTCTCGGCGAACGAGAGTCTCCCGGGGGCTCTCCGCATCCCGGTCTCCGAGCCCTCTCCGCCGCTGATGACCTGGTTAGAATCAGTAAAGAACTACTCCACGAGCACCTGGTACCCGGCCGGAGTTTCCTGGACCTACGACGACAAATGGCGGCTCCATGAGAACATCCTCGAGATGCGCGACCCCCTGCTTGAGAACCCCGAAGCCTACTCGTTCCGGGGCGTCACCGAGGTCATCGCCCCGGTCCCCTGGCGAGTCACGTATACGATCCAGAAGATGGACCCTGCTCACTCAGATAAGAAGATGACCCCATACAGCGACGTGCGGTTCGCTGTCTACCGCATCGACGACGGTGTCGCCGCCTTTGACCGTGCTTTCGGTTGGCAGACACTCTACGGGGCGAGCCAGCGTAAGAGCGAGGCCGTCTTCGGTCCAGGGGACTACGCGCTCGCGGTCTTTGTCAGGAACTGCGAGGTGGATGTGGTCATCGAGTATCACGGCAAACCGGCTGAAACAGCCTGCCGTGGGGGGATATAATGTTCGACTTCTCAGCCCTCTTCGGGAAGAAAGCAAGAAACGCGCCGCAGCGAAGTGCTGCCGCAGGCGAGGTTCCGGACCCTGCCCCCCTGATCCTAAACCTCCCCCCCGCAGACCCAAGCGTGGATATGGTCGAACGCTACTGGCTGGACCCTCCTTTCTCTTACGCTAACATCTTTCTCAGGGACTCGATCACCCTCGGCTATGAGATCGTCGAACCCAAGGTCACGGAGAAAGAGTTGATCATCCTCGAAGAGACGTTTGAGCAACTCAGGGCGATGCTCATCTACGATACCGCCCGCAAGAGGGGCGAACTCGGCCTCGATCTGGACCTCCTCAGGAGGGTGATCCGTTCCTTTGATCCCGAGATCCCCGATGAGCGGGTGGAGGTACTCGTCTACTACCTCCAGCGCAACTTCCTCGGCTACGGGAAACTGGACCCCTTAATGAACGATGATAAGATCGAGGATATCACCTGCAACGGCCCGGATGTCCCGATCTTTCTCTATCACCGGAAGTACGCTAATATTCAGACGAACTGCGTCTTTGACGGAGAAGAGTTGAACAAGTTCGTGCTCAAACTCGCTCAGAAGGCTGACAAACAGCTCTCGCTCTCGACCCCGCTCATCGATGCCGCCCTCCCTGAGGGGTCGCGGGCACAGATCACCTACTCGGACATCATCTCCTCCAAGGGGAGTTCGTTCACCATCCGGAAGTTTCGCGCCGACCCCATGACGCCGGTCAACCTCATCGCCAACCATACCTACGACCTTGATTTGATGGCGCACATCTGGCTTGCGGTCGAGAACCGGAAGAGCATGATCATCTCCGGAGGAACGGCAAGCGGCAAGACCTCGACGATGAACGCCGTCTCGTTCTTCATACCCCCGGTGGCAAAGATCGTCTCTATCGAGGATACCCGCGAGATCCAACTTCCGCATATCAACTGGCTGCCGATGCGGACACGTGAGAGCACCAACGTCAGCGGCACCGGCAACGTCGGCATGTTCCACCTCCTGAAAGCGGCGCTCCGTCAGCGGCCCGAGTATATCATCGTCGGGGAGGTGCGCGGCGAAGAGGCGCAGACCCTCTTCCAAGCGATGAACACCGGGCACACCACCTACTCCACCGTTCACGCAGGGAACGTGCGGGAGACAGTGAACCGCCTGATCCATGATCCCATCAACGTCCCGGTGGCGATGTTCAATGCTCTTGATCTAGTCTTGGTGCAGAGCCTCCTCTATGATAAGGGGCGAGGCTTCCGCCGATGTCTCTCGCTGAACGAGATCCGGGTCGTTGACGACGAAGTCAGGTGGGAACCGCTCTTCACCTGGGACCACCGGAGTGATAGTTTCGTCAGGGTGTATGAGCAGTCGGCCGTCTTTGACGATATCGCCTACCGGAACGGCTGGAGCAGAGAGCAGCTCGAAGCGGCCGTCGCTCTTCGCAGAACCGCCCTTGAGGGTATGATCCGGGCAGGCCCTCTCTCTCCATCGGAGGTCGGGCAGATGATACAGGAAATGATGGCACAGGGACAGCAATGACGAAGACAGCAACGCCGCGTACCTTCAGGGACGAGGTAGCCCACTCGTTACTCTCAGCCCACATACCGATCCCCGCCGCCCGCTACCTACAGTACGGTCTGATCGTAGCCCTGCTTACCGGTTTTCTCTATATCCTCGCCGTTCTCCTCTTCTCTATCTTCGGGGTCGAGGTCAACATCCTCCCCTTCCTCCCCTACGGCGTTACCGTTCTAATCGGCTTTATCGCCGTCGTCGGTCTGCTCCTCCTTGGCGTCTACCTCTACCCCCGCCTCCTGGCTGAGGGGCGCCGGGCGCGGATCGAGGTTGACCTCCCTCACGCGGTCACCTACATGCAGGCGCTCTCGTCCACCCTCACGCTCTATGCTATCTTCCGGGCTGTTTACGAGGCGGGCGACCTCTACGGCGAGGTCTCAAAGGAGTGCGGGCTCATCGTCAGAGATGTGGAGGTTTTTGGTCTTGACCTCCTCACGGCGATGCGAAACGTCCAGGAGGTCACGCCGTCCGCCAACTTCAAGGAACTGATAAACGACCTCACGCTGGTCTACCGAAGCGGAGGAAACCTCACCACGTTCTTCAACTCCAAGTCGGAGACATACCGTGAGCTCGCCCGACAGGAGCAGGAGGCTCTTCTCCAGATTCTTGAAATGATCGCCGAGGTCTACGTGACTGCGTTTGTTGCCGGACCGATCGCGATCATCATCATCCTGGTTGCCCAGAACCTCACCGGACAGAGCCAACTCGCAGGCATCATGCCGCTTATGTATCTTGGTCTCCCGTTAGGAGCGATCTGTCTTATCTTCATCCTCTACGTCCTCCTTCCGCCTGACAACCTCGACGTCACGCGCCGTGAGGTGCGGGACTCCGAGTTCGGTGCCGATATCCTGGACCCTGCCGCCGAAGGAGAACCCGATGAGAAATTCCTCAAGAACCTCGAGTCGAGAAAACGCTGGCTGCGCATCTTAGAGATCCTCCGCCATCCCGTGGCCTTCTACATCTCCGACTACACGGTCGGGGCGGTGATCGGCACAGGGCTGCTCTGCGCTCTCTTCCTCAGTTACCGGTTCGGCTCCTTCAGGTCGGTCTTCCCTACCTATACCTTTGAGGTCTTTCTCTGTCTTGCCGTCATCGTGACCGTGATACCAGTGATGATCGCCTACGAGATACGCCGCCGGTACGTCATGAAGGTCGAGGCGCAGCTCCCCATCTTCCTCGCCGAGATCGCGGATATGCGGGATGTCGGTATGACGCTGCAGGGCGCCATCTTCATGATCTCCAACACCAAGATGGGCGTTCTCTCTCGTGAGGTGCAGATCGCCGCCGAGGAACTCAGGCTCGGGTCCAGCGTTTCAGGCGCCCTTGTTCGGATGGAGGAGCGTATCGGCCTGGTCTCGGTGAAACGGGCGATCTCTCTCCTAGTGCGGGCAAGCGAGGTGACCGATTACATCCGCGAGATCCTGTCGATCGCGATCAACGACCTTCAGCATTATATCAAGATGAAGACAAAGCGGCTGAACGCCTCGTTCGTCTACTTGGCGGTGATATACCTCTCGTTCGGCATCTACCTCTACTCGGCCTACCAGTTGAACGTCGCCTTTATCTCAAGTTTCTCGGCGTATGACGTCACCTTTGATATCTCTTCGAACATCCGGGAGATGCTCCATGTCGGTATCATCCTTGGGTTCTTCTCGGGGATCATGGCCGGGCAGCTCTCTTCGAACAGTGTACTTGCCGGCTTAAAGCACGTCTGTGTGATGCTGGCTGCGACGGTGATCCTCTTTGCCTACATCATATGAGGCGCGATTTATGAAAGATGGAATTCAGCACGATGAGGCGGTATCCTCGGTCGTCGGCGAGATGATCATGATAGCCCTGGTCATCATCCTGATCGCCCTCTTCGCCACATCGGCGTTCTCCCTGGTCCCGGGTGGACGGGAGGCGAGCGTCGATGTCGCGATGAAGAACGAGTCGGGCGATGACAAGGTGGTCTTCTGGCACAAAGGGGGTGACTGGGTGGAGAAGAAGGATCTGACGGTGCTTGTCATCGGTAAGGACGGGAAGAGGAAGGAGTATGCAGACTTCTTCCTCTACGACCACGCCAACAAAACGACCAACGCCTTCGACCTTGGCGGGCGCCTGGAGGTCAAAATTGACCCTTCCCTCGGGAAGGGAGATATAGTGCGGCTGATCACGCCGAAGAATGTCATTTACTCAGGGGAGGTTAGATATGAAGAATGACGAAGCGGTCTCGACCGTGATCGCGATGATGCTGATCCTCGGCATCATCGCCACGCTGATCGCAATCTACTCTGCGACGTATCTTCCCGGGCTGAAGCAGCAGTCTGAGATTGAACATTCGCGGGATGTGGCGAATGCCTTTGTCAGGTTTGGTTCTGATATCGATTACGTGGTATCGCAGAAGAAAGCAGCCCGGTTCAGTGAACCCTTCTCCCTCGGCGGGGGTGATGTTCTCTTAAGCCCGGTCCGTTCGAGCGGGCTGGTCACCATAGGGGAAGAACGGCCTCTGGTGGATGTGACCGTCACCAACCAGACAGGTGAGAGGATGACGGGGAATGTCTCCCTGGTGGACGTCTCCTACGTGCCCTCGTTTACCACCTGGGAGCCGCAGGGCTACCGCTGGGAGTATGGCTTTGTTGCGGTGACGAAGGACAATGTGACGGTACCGCAGTCGTCGGGGTACAACACGATGGATGAGGCGCTGGGAAAGAGGGGTGTTGAGTTCCTCGGGTCGGTCATCGATTTGAACCCGTCTGGTGCGAACCTTGAGATCACCGCGACGAACCTCACCCGGAAGGAAGATGAATTTTACATCACCGGGAGCGGGATAGCCACGATCGAGGTGAATGCAACTACTCTTCCCAAGTTGTCCCTGGATGAAGTGACTGAAATCGTCTTTGAAGACCTCATCGCTGACGGTGGGGTGCCTGGAATGAAGGAAATTCTGAAAGAAAAATGCGAAGAGGTTGAGAGAAAGGGTGTTGGCGCCACGTATATACCCCCTGGCGAAGGCGAATCGTCTCATAAACTTACGTTCACATCTTCCATGACCGTGACCCTCCGGATCGTGAACGTCGAGGTAAGCGTATGCTAGGTGCCGGTGCGAAGACCGACTCTGCGGTCTCCCCGGTCATCGGGGTCATGCTTCTCCTGGCGATCGTGATCATCATCGCCGCGCTTGTTGCCTCCTTTGCAGGCGGGGCCGCCGACACAAAGGAGAAAGCCCCTTCGGTGGACCCTGCAGTGTATACTGCAGGGAGCGGACAGAACTTCACCCTCGTCTTCGAGCACCGGGGCGGGGACCAAGTCAGGATCGAGGACCTCAGGGTCAACACCTGGGTCCACCTGCCGGACGGCGATCTTCGTCCTGCGTCGCATGAGGGGGATGAACTGAAGGATTCCTTTGGGCTCGGTACCTGGAGGGTGGGGGTTGGTGTGAATACCGGGGGACTGGATGGGACCGCCAGGTTCCTTGGGGTTGAGAAGGAGGAGTTGTCCGGGTATATCGATCAGTCGGTCACGGTTGATGTGGCGGTCTACCACCTGCCGAGCGGTGCCCTCCTGCATAAGAGCAGCCTTCTCCTGAAGGAGCGGTGAATTATGAGAGATGGTATGAAGAATGATAACGCCGTGTCTGAGGTGATTGGCGTCATGCTGATGATCTCGGTCACGCTGATCATCGTGGCTCTTGTGGCGGTGTACGCCACCGGGGCGGCGGGTGATACCGCGCAGCCGATCAGGGCGGACCTGGTCGCCACCGGGCAGCCGGAACTGAACGAGAGTACAAGTACATATCAGGTCGTCTTCGACCACCTATCCGGGGACCCGTTCAACGTCGACCAGGTGGAGGTGAGTATCGGTTCGCGTGAGGACCAAACCCTGCATATGGTGCTCAGGAATGAAGGGGAGCCGCGGCTTATCGAGACCTTTGACCCGGATAACCCGATGGTTGAGCTTGGTGACCGGTTTAAGGTCTCTCTTGGTAAGTATGATGAGACCAATAAGCGTGTCACCCTCCCCGGAGGTGCGAAGATCGAGTGCGGTAAGCACCACCTGACGTACCGTTTCATCGACCGCCGTACCGGCTCTCCCATCTCATCGGGCGAGGTTTTGATCAGGAAGGTCTGAGAGGGGTCCTTTTTTTATCGTGGTTGTCTCGATGCCCCTCAGGCCCCTGCTCCGGTCGCGCTCCCGGGTTCTTTGCCATGACTGCCCCCCGTGGGGTGGGGATGACGGGCATCTCCTCTCCGGGAAGGGAGAGCATCGCAAAGGCGGGTATCCCCGGGTTCAGGATACCGGGAGAACCGGGAAAACTCGCCGTCGCGGTGCATGGGCGGGGCCTGCCAGACGTTTTGGTGCCCCTTCTCGGGATCGTATGCCATATCCGGGAGGCGGTTGAGCGTCTCGCCGTAACTCTCCCGCGGGTGCACCGTTACGCCATCCAGGCGGGCCCTGGTCTCCGGCCGGAGCTGGATCGTGGTAACTAGAGAGAACGATGGGCGGCAATGAGGGTATGAAGGCTGCTCCGCGGAAAGGGGAGGTGTTCCGGATAGCGACCCCGACGTTGACAGCAGGTGCTGTCATTCTGCTGTCAATGAGAAAATGCCAGGGTGTTTTGAAAATGCAGCCCGTTTGGGGATATTTATACAAAGGAATACGATGAATAGAACCAGTCAAAGAAGTAGCAAGGTAATTGTATGCCAACGACTAAGAAACAACTGAAGAAACTAAACAGGGCAAAGAAGGCCAAGGCAGAAGAACTCGCGCAGCAGGCGGCTGCGGGCAGCCAAGCCGCCAAGAAGAAGCTCAAGAAGCTCGAGAAAAAGATCAAGTGAGCCGCCTGGAACTTCCGACTGTTTTCATTTTTTCGATTAAGGGCTCCATAATCGGGGCGGTTGCTTTTTTCGAGAAAACTATAACCCAAAACCAGAATGCGAGGAGAGGGATTCGAACCCGCGAACTCCTTCGAGAGTCGATCTTGAGTCGACCGCCGTTGACCGCTTGGCTATCCTCGCGCCTGTACCTATTGCACGTGAGAACTAATGAGCTTGATGGCGCCTACTCCTCCGCCACCCACCGCCGGACAAACGCCCCGACCCGCTCCACCGCCGCCACACCCTCCGGGAGGACCGCGGCAAACGCCTGCCAGCAGTGAAACATCCCCTCCGCACAGTCAAACGTGACCGAAACCCCCTGCAGTTCCGCCACGCTCACGAACGCCGCGATCCCGTCGATCAGGATCTCCCCGCCCCCCGCCTGCACGAGCATCGGTGGCAGCCCCTGGAGGTCCGCGTAGAGCGGTGAAGCCAGGGGATCGGTGGGATCGTGGCCGGCGATGTAGTCCTCCAGGATCCCGACCAGGTGTTTGGGCGTGAGCCAGTCGGTCTCCTGGTTGAAGAGCACCGATTCGCCAAGGAAGAGCATATCCACCGCCGGGGAGAGGGAGACTGCCGCTGCCGGCATCGCGAGCCCCGCATCGCGCGCGGCTAGAAGCATCGAGATCACAAGCGTCCCCCCCGCCGATATCCCCACCGGCACGATCCCTGCCGGGGAATGCCCCTTGCGGAGCAAGTAGCGGTAGGCGGCGAGGCAGTCCTCCACCGCCGCCGGGAACGGATGCTCCGGCGCAAGCCGGTAATCGACCGAGAAGACCCCCGCTCCCGCCGCGTCCGCAAGCCTTGCGCAGAGGTCGAGGTGGCCGGCGGTCGAACCGCCGGTAAACCCTCCGCCGTGGAAGAAGAGGAGGGTCAGGTCAGGCCGGGACGCAGGCGTCGTCACCAGAAACGCAGGGACACCCTCCCCGACCCGCGCCGGCTCGACCGCCGGCCGCCGGGGGGTGAGCGGAAGAGAACCGCCCCCTTTCAGGACCCTGAGGATCCCGGCAGCAGGGGACACCCCCATCCCCTCACATAAAGTCCGCAAGCCCCAGTTGCCGCTCCGGGGGCTCGCCGAAGGTGGACTCGATCTGCATGCAGAGCACCTCCACCCGCTGTTTCGTATACTCAGATACCGCGTAGGTCTTGCAGATATCGCGCGACATCTCCAGGTACTTCTTCACCGACCCCTCGTGGACCGTGGGAATGACGTTCCCCCCGCACCGGGTGCACTTCCCGGCGATCGGCATCCGCCGGTATTTTGCGTTGCACTTCGTGCACCGGACCTTCTGCTTCGAGAAGGCGTTGAGGTTCCCCTGGAGGTCCCTGATGAAGTGGGTGTTTAAGACCCGCTCCGCAACATCATCGGTATCCACCGCCCGGATCTTCTCGGCAAGGTCGAGTTCCGCCTCCAATTTCTCAAGCATCGTCCCGAGTTTCGTGTAGGTCGACTCAAGCGGCCCCGCCGAGATATCAGAGGTCGGGTGGGTGAAGAAGAACCCCTCGACCTGGGCCGGGGTCCCGAGCCTTCGTTCCACCCGGTCGACGTACTTGTCAAGGTCTTTTGGGTGAGCGTAGGCGAGACAGCCCTCGTAGACCTCCAGGGGGTAGTGGTCGCAGACATCGACGTTGAGACACTCCTTGTCGACCTCTGCCGGGTCTATCCGGGTTGTCAGGACAAGCGGCGCATCCATCGTCCCGCCCCTGGTCTCGGGGAGGTAGGCCCGGGAGAAGTTGATCAGCCCGTCAAGGAGGAGCATCACGCAGTCCTCGTCGCCGTCGCACTGCCCGCAGAAGATGCCGTTTGCGACCAGGGTATGGTTCTCCGCAACCGTTAGACAGTAGACCCGGTCGTCGAGCGCCTGGACGGTCTCCCGGGCGACGACCTCGTCGCTGATGACAAGCCCGCCCTCCTCCGCCGGGACACGATCGCCAATCTTCACCTCAAGCGCCCTGATCTTTCGCAGGTAGCCGGTATCCCAGACCAGCATCGCGTGGTCCGGGGTGACCGTGAGGACCTTCCCCCGCCGTGTCGCAAACTGAATCAGGTGCGCCGGGGCCCGGTGGACCGAGACCGAGGTGACCTTCTTGAGGCTGGTCACCCCCAGGGTATCGATGCTCCTGACATAGAACGGCTGCATGGGGTCAGAGTAGAACGTCCCCATATGGTCAAGCCCGGGCTTTGAGACATCGAAGTTCTCCACGACGAACCGCCTGATCGGCATCGAGATCCACCGGCGGCCGTCTGAGACGGTGATCTCGGTATCGCCCGCAAAACAGTTCCGCCGTTTCGCGGCATGGAAGAACGGGTGGCCGTAACCGACCGGCGCCTTCGAAAACCCGATAAGCCGGGCGAGGACCCCGGCGCTGGTGTGCGGGGCAAGCCCCATCAGGAGATGGCCCACGAGGTCGAGCGGCTTTTCCGCCCGATAGAAGGGCTCAAGCCTGTAGACCTTCACCAGGAGGTCGTCGACGAACTTCGCTACCCGAACCAGCCACTCGCCGCAGTCCTCCGAGACCAGGATGTCCTGGTGCCTGAGTTCCAGCACCTGGTCGGGTTCGGTGAGTTCCCGGCCGTAGATGTCGTGGGTGTAGCCGAGTTCACGGAGCCGCTCGATCGGGACACTGATCTCATCGGGCCGGAAATGGGTCAGGGGAAGGTCGATCATATCGTAGCGGACGGTGCCGTCCTTGAAGACATAAAGGTTTTGCAGCGCCCGGAGGATCCCTTTCTCGATCGGCTCCACCGGCCGCTCCCGGGATATCAGGCCTTTCACGCCTTTTAAGAGCGTGACTGCCGAGTCCCGGACCCCGACGTTCTCCAGCGCCGCCGCGTACTCGCTCTTGACGTTGATGGTGACCTTCTGGAGGCAGACCGTCGGCACGTTGCACCGGGGGCACTGATCCTTGCCGATCTCCTGCCCGCACTTGGGGCACCGGAGGACCGGGACCGTGTGGGTGCCGCACTCGCAGAGGTTTTTGTAGGTGAAGGTGCCGCAGGCCGGGCAGCGGCGCTCGCCGACCTCCACCTCGATCATGCCGCCGTCCGTGTTGGACCTGGGTTTTGAGGCGCAGGCCGCCTGGAACGACCGACGGGAACCTCCCTCGTCACCGATCGGGAAGAGCGAATGCGGCGGCGGCCGCATCTCCCGCTGTTTTGATTTTCCGGGCCGCCCCATCCTGCCGCCGACCCGGGTGCCAGCCCGTGAACGGATCACAAACCCGGAGAGGTGCATCACGAGGTCAAGGGAGTTTTCCAGGGGAGCGTCCTGCCACGCCGGCCGCTTCTCGAGTTGCAGCGTCAGCCCGAGGCAGGCGAGGAGCACCAGGTACTCCGGGACCACGATCCGGTCCCCGGAGAGGTGGTGGGGGACCAGGAGTTCCTCGAGGATCGCCTTCACCTCTGGGGTATCGGGCACGGAGAGCCCCCCGTCACCGACCCTGCCCTCGGCGCTGACCCGGTCGGCAAGGAGGGCGATATCGGCGGGAGCGACGTCGTCCCAGAGGTAGGTGTACTCGGGGTGGAGGGGGACCCCCTCAAGCGCGAACTCGATCGCCTCAAGTTCGTCCTCCGGGCGCCGCGTCCCGCCCTCGAGCCGCCACCACTCCTCGCAGTAGCACGGCGGCATCAGGGGGTGGTTGTTCTCCATGAACTCGCCGAAACTGATCAGGACCTCGCCGGTATCCAGGATCTCGGCGACCTGGCCGGCGATCCGCCGGGCCTCCGCAGCGTCATCGACCCGCAGCACCTCCCCGCTCCTGAGTTTCACCGTCGGCCCCTGGATCGAGTCCACCGGCACGATCCCGGCCGCCTTGCCCGGGCGCTCGATCTTCATCTGGGTCCCGACCGCGAGGAAGTCGCCGAGGATGTGCATCGTCGCCGGACTCAGACCGGCGGCCGCAAACCCGGTGTTCCGGGACCGGCCGAGCCGCAACCGGAACCCCCCTTTGCGCATCGGGTAGGAGAAGACCGGGCGGCCGCCGATCAGGTCCCTGATGTACTTGTCTTTGGGTTTGATGGCGGCGCCCGCATCGTCATCATCGCTCTTTGCCGAAGCGCCGCCGCTGATCATCTCCTCAAGCCAGTCCCAGCCCTCCATCTTCATATTCCTGACGTTTTTGAGGACTTTAGGGGCTTTCAGGGCCAGCCCTTCGGCGACGACGAGCGCCATCCCGCCCCTGACGGTGTTCGTCTCCACCCGTTCCAGGTTCCGGTAACCGCTCACCTCCTCCCGCTCGGTCGGTTCGCCGTCGATGCAGACCGGGCAGTTCTCGATGATCATCCGGAG
>NZ_DAQR01000004.1:4780-14289 GCF_002502935.1 Methanoculleus sp. UBA413 | reverse complement strand
CTCGATGAGCGCGCCGACCGTGAAGATATGATCACCTTCATGGCGACCTCCGGGACGAAACTGCAGCCTGAGGACATTGACCGTGTGGTCAGCAATATGAAGGCATGGGCTCCGGACTTCTGTATCGTCGTATCCCCGAACGGCGTCCTCCCCGGACCTACCCAGGCCCGTGAAGATCTTGCAGCGGCCGGGATCCCCTGCATCGTCATCACCGACGATGTCACCACCAAGAAGGATCAGTTTGCAGCGCTCAAGGAGAGCGACTTCGGCTACATCATCATGAAGGCCGACGCCATGATCGGCGCCCGCCGTGAGTTCCTGGACCCCATCGAGATGGCGGACTACAACGGGAACCTCGTCAAGGTGCTCGCCATCACCGGCGCGTACCGCAAGATGCAGCTGGAGCTTGACAAGGTGATCGACCAGGTGAAGGCAGGCAAGAAGGGCAAGGACCTCGTGCTTCCGAAGGTTGTCATGACCTCCGACAAGGCGGTCGACGGCGAGTTCAGCAACCCCTACGCGCTCGCGAAGGCTCGTGCCGCCTACGAGATTGCGCAGCAGGTTGCCGCGGTCAACGTCAAGGGCTGCTTCATGACGAAGGAGTGGGAGAAGTACATCCCGATCGTCGCGAGCGCCCACGAGATGATGCGCCAGGCCATGATCCTCTGCGAGGAGGCCCGCGACCTCGAGAAGGGTATGGACGCGGTCATCAGGAAGCCCCACAAGAAGACCGGCGAGATCGTCTCGAAGACGAAACTCATCAGCAAGCCCGAGTGAGCCGATAACACTTCTCCTTTTTTTGCACGCGTTTTGTTGAACTAGATTCTGCTGCCACAGTATCACCCGGAGCAGCGGCCGGGCCGCGGATCTCCCATTGCCCAAACCGTCTAGGTTTCGCATAGAAATCCCATCGAAATTGGAAATGGAGCCCATTTTGTCGCGCTCTCAACCGCGACATATCCGCGGTTACCACCCTTCGGGAATGTTCATCAGTTGAGCCTGTGGCCGAACGCGGCCTCATAGGCGTTTTCCATGAATATCTCCTCGGTCTGCGAGTGGGAAGTTTCGGGGAGTTCGTTTACAGGCCCCGGGTATCGCCACGCACTGCCCCCGCGTCCCGTGGCGATAGCTGCCAGGGGCACCGCCTCATGAGGGTTTTATAGGGTTGTCGACCCAATCGGAGTATGAAGGGCCATGTTCACCATCCATGAGATCCGGACGAACCGGGGGATCCTCCAGTACCGCAGGGAGTCCCTCACCGGCATCAGGTGCCGGATCAGTCCCGTCCGGGTCGAACGGCAGATCAACACCGCCCCGGTCATGCCGTACTCCCGTGAAGGCTGCCCGTTCTGCCCCGAAACCATCGATACCGCCACACCGACCTTCGAGGACGGCAGCCGTCTCCGGTGCGGAGAGAGCGTGACATTCCCGAACCTCTATCCGTTTGCCGAAGACCACGTGGTCACGGTGATCACGCCTGATCATTCAACCGATCGGTTCGACCGCCGGTCCCTTGCCGATGCCATAGCAGGCACGGCAGAGGCGCTTGCCCGGTCTTCAGGCTACGCGAGCATCAACTGGAACTACCTCCCTTCAGCGGGCGCGAGCATCGTCCACCCGCACCTGCAGGGCATGGCCGATTCCAGGCCGACCCGGCTTGCCGATCTCTACATCTCCAGCGGCCGCCGCTACCTCGCCGAGAACGGCCGACTCTACTGGGACGACCTGGTGGAGCGCGAGCGCGGCTCAGACCGGTTTCTCTTTGAGGATGAGATCTTCTGGTCGGCAAGCCCGGTCCCTCTCGGCGAGCGGGAGGTGCGGGGTATCCTGCCGGTATCGACACTCGCCGATCTCGGGCCCTACATCGAGCCGCTGGTCGACGGGCTCCTCAGGGTCATCGCCTTCTACCGGCACCTCGGAACCCGTGCCTTTAACGCTGCGATCTTTTTTGATGCTCCCGGGACTGGGGGGCAGGGCCACCGCGCCTTCTGCTCCCTGATCTCAAGACTGAACCCGAACAGCCTCTCGATGTGCGATTCGGCGTTCATGGAGCGGCTGCACCTGGAGCCGGTTATCCTGACGCTCCCCGAAGACCTGGGACCCCTCTTCCGGGGCGGGCCGCGCGCGCCGTGAGGCAGGAGGTTGCTTCACGCGAAAACGCGGAAGACCATCCGGTTACTTCTCTCTCCCCTTCGCAGACTTCGCGACCTTGCGCGAGACTCCGTCACCGATCTAGGGCTTTGCTTCTCCAGGGAGTGATCCATCGTGATCCGACTTTCCGCAGTAAGTGTTCTGGCCCGGCATTTGTCCCACATTCCCCTCGCGAAATCAGAGTACCACGGCAAGCTGACAAGGCCTCACGCGGAAGTTCGCGTTGCCCGCGAAGGATGTGTAGCTCCCCCCGTCACCCTTCGCGCGCTTCGCGTGCGGCTGGCGATCACGCCCACGCACCCGCACCATATGGGGAATCGGTCCACTCGTTCAGTATTCCAGGACGGGATCGTCTTACTGCGGAAGGTGGGGTGATGAAACGTTCCTGAATAAAAAAGTGGTGAGTGGTTTTTCTGCCTTACACGATGTACTTACCGAGCAGGCGGATGGAGTTGGTCATGTCGGGGCCGAGGGGCGAGCCGAAGATGATCTGGGTAACTCCAGCCTTTGTGAGATCCTCACACTTCTGCTTGACCATGTCGGGGGTTCCGGCAATGGTGAAGGCGTCGATCTCCGCGTCGCCAACGAGGCCGCCGACGGTCTTGAAGTCGAAGCGTCCGAGGGCTTCCTTGATCTTCTCGACGTTGCCCAGATCAAGTCCGTGGCGCTTGAGAACCGGGGGCGGAGAGCCTGCGGCGATGAATGCGGCCACGATCTTTGCAGCGTTCCGGGCCTTCTTCTCGTCCCTGTCGATGGACATGGCGGTGTAGGCACCGACGTCGAACTTCTTCTTGCCCACTGCCTCCATCGCCTTCTTGATGATCGGGATGGCGATCTGGAAGTCCTTGGGGTTGGACGCGTTGATCAGGGCACCCTCGCCGATCTCACCGGCGAGCTCGAGCATCTTGGGACCCTGGGCACCGATGTAGACCGGAATGCCCTTCTTTCCGGGCAGGGTGACGCCGGTCAGCTTGGCGCCGTCGTAGTCGAAGAACTCCATCTCACCGGTCTTCTTGACTTCCTCACCGGCAAGAAGCTTCTTGATCTGGACGACACCTTCCCTCAGGCGGCTGACGGGCTTTGCGGGGTCGATCGCGAGCTTCGGGAGCGTCGAGAGGTCACCGGGCCCAATACCGAGGACGGCACGTCCGTCGGAGATCTCGTTTAAGGTAGCCATAAAGGATGCAATGGCCGCCGGGGTGTCGGTGAACGTATTCATGATACCCGGTCCCATCTTGATCGTGTCGGTGTTCGCCGCGATCATGGCGAGAGTCGGGTAGGCGTGACGGTTGTTGTAGTGGTTGGTAATCCACGCAAAATCGATATCCTTCGACTCTGCAAGCTTGGTGTAGGTTACCACCTGCTTGACATTGACTGATCCAGGCACAAATTCGATTCCATATGTTGTCAAGGCTAATACACCTCACTTGAGTAGTTACGTGCCGGGAGATATATATATTATCATTTTGTGTTCACCAAGCGACATGTACCGCACATGTACAGCAAAATGGAGCGATGTAACGTGTTATCCAGGGCATCAGGCAAATCTTCCCGGTTACCAGGCAGAGGCCCATTTTGTGCGGGGATCGAACCGGAAGTTTAAAATACGGAGTTTCCATGAACCGGCATATCCCCCGCCCGGGAAGTTTAAAGAACTATATATGTTTGTCTGCCTATATACTCTTCAACAGTTTCGGGTGATATGCACGCTCCATTTCGCGGCAAAAGGTCACGCGAGGGTGTCAGGCAGGGAGTATAATCTATGCGGGTGCTAGCGATCGGGTTGGGTGGCGCCGGGTCACGGATCGTGGATAACCTCTACGACCACGACCGGCGAAGCAAAGTCTGCTGCATGAGTGCGGTAGCGATCGACATCGATCCAAACTCCCTTGTGCAGCTCCGCCACCTCCCGGAATCGGCAAGGATCTTCTTCCCCCCGATTGATGCCCTCGATCCCGACGATATCACAAACATTATCGATATCGAGGAGGTGATGACCAGGATCCAGGGCATGGACACGATGGAGATCGACGCCATCCTGCTCTGCTGCGGGCTTGGAGGAAACATCATTGATATCGCGCCGCTTATCATCGAGGAACTCCGGAAGTCCTACGTGGAGCCAATTTTCGCGCTCGCCGTCCTGCCGTGCCTGGATGAAGGGAAGCGAATCTCGGCAAAGGCCGCCGACGACCTCGACCTGATCCAGGAGATCACGGATGCCGTCATCCTCTTCGATAACGAGACCTGGTCACAGAAGATCAGGGCCGCCGCCGCAACGGCCGAGAAGGAAGAGAACGGTCTTGCGGGCCAGATACGCCGGAGCCCGCTCTCCGGGGCGCTGAATCCGAGAGACCACTACGGTATGCTCAATGAGCGGATCGCCCGTCAGATCGGCCTTCTCCTCCGCGCAGGGGAGTTCAACGAGTTCGGGCTTGAGGTTGCCGAGGTCGTCCTGGACGCCGGTGAGGTACTCAATACCCTGAAAGGGATGGGTTTCGTCGCGGTCGGTTACGCAGCCGAGCGCCTGCCGGGCGGATGGCTGGACTTCCTCCATCGGCGGCGGTCGCTGAAGTACTTCATAGAGGGGTCGCATGAGAAGGCCGCGCGGATTGTCTCGCTTGCCAAGAAGGCAGTCTACGAAGAGGTGTCGGTCCCCTGCGACCTCACAAGCGCCGATAAGGCGCTGGTGCTGATCGCCGGGCCTTCGGCCGAACTCTCGATGAAGGGGTTCCAGACGGTCAGGAAGTGGATCGACCGGAGTATCGCGGGGCTTGAGATGCGGTCCGGCGACTACCCGGTGAAGAACACCTCGTTCGTCGGGATCATCATCGTGCTCTCGGGACTCTCCAACGTCCCCCGCGTCGAGGAGATCCGGGAGATCCGGACCGAGTACCGGCTTGAGCGCGAAGAAGAACGGCTGAGGGCCGAAGAGGAGGCGGCCCGGGCATCTTCGGAGCCCGAAGAAGAGGACATCCCGTACTTTGCCTCCCCGCTTGAGTCGGCGTTCCTGGAGGAGAGCGATATGGCAGAACCTACAGCAGAAAAGGATGAGATGATCGAGCTCGCGGGCATCGGTCGGGGCAACCGGAAGGACAGGGACGAGACCATCGACATGCTCCCGAGATCTGAGAGAAAAGAGGATGACGGCGCCATCATCCTCCCCCCGAAACAGGGCGGGAGGGAGGTCGACCTTGCCGGGTCGGCCTCGGTCACCTCGTCTATGCCGGCACCGAAGAACTCCGTCTTCAGCCCGAAAGGGATCAGTATCGAGAAGACCGCACCGAAGGACGATGCGACAACCTATTCCGCGTCCGTACAACCGGTGCAGCGCCCGAAGGACGGGGTGCTCGCCGGCGATAAGGTCTCGCTCGATCCCGGGATGCGGCGGCCGATCGACAGCGTCCTTGACGAGCCTGGCATCCGCATGAGAGAGGTGCTCCCCGAGCCGAAGGATAACCTGCTGGGGCGTGGGCCTGACCGCGGGAGTCCCCCGCCAAAGGAGGTTGACCCCTCGCGCGGCAAACTCCGGGTGATCGATGTCGCCGAAAAGCCGCCGGAGGAGAAGAAGAGAGAAGACGACGACTCGGACGACGGCGGGATCACCTGGATCCTGTAGCGTCCGCTATTTTCTCAAACGGTATGTTCCCGGCACCGATCTCGGTCTTGAGGGCGTAGCCTTTCTCGACAGCGTTTCCCACCATGTTCATGCCGGAAAACGCGACAACTGGGAGCCGGTAGGGGTGCTCCGGGAGGTTGAACTCACCGATGCCGCCCCCGGCAGGGAAGACAAACCCGGATTCCGTCATCAGCCTGACGGCCTCCTTCACCCGGTCCTCCGCGGCCGCAGGCACCTCGCGGACGTTTGCAAGCGCGACGCCGGACCGGGTCGTCACGAGCCGGTTGATCGACGTGAGCCCGGCCGATATGAAGAGATGGAGCGGGTCGACCGATGTCCCCCGGTAGCCGATGAGGTCGAGGAACCGGGCGGGGCCGTCGCCGTCGACGGCGATCCTCCCGGCGTACTCGAGCCTTGCCGGTATGCCCATCTTCTGGAGGACGCCGTCCAGCGTGACGCTGCAGGCGGTCATGATCCCGGTATGCCCTTTTGGTATGCGCGGGTCGGAATCGATTATCAGGTAGGTGTTCAGGAACCCGTAACCTGCGGCTGCCACCTCATCAAAGGCTCTTGTGACGCCCCCGAGGTCCTCCTCCCGCACGAAGGAGAGGTTGTAGGCGACGCTCCCCGTGCCGGTCGCAGGATCGAAGGTGCTCTGGAACGCAAGCTGCTCAAGCCTTGATATGATGAAGCCGATCCGCTCGTCGACGAGCGCGCGCTCGCTCTCGGCGGTGCCTGCTTCGGTGAGTACGCGCCCCCGGTTCCCGACCTTCCTCGTGAACCCCGTCTCGTCGAGGTACTGGAGGTAGTACTGGACCGCGCGGTCGCTCAGGACAAAGCCCCGCTCGGCCATCTTCTCGCTTAACCGTTTTGCGCCCAGGGGTTCGTGCGACTCCGCGAGGATCCTGAGGATCTCGAGGTATTTTCGTTCTGAACGTATCTCCGGGCTCATCGCGTCTCCACCGCGCCCTCACTGTCCTGGTACCTGCCCTGGTAGAGCCGGTCGCCGTTCCTGACTTCCTGGATGACCATCTGCACGACCCGGTCTCCTTCCGCGAGGGTGACGGGCTCAGCACCCATGTTGGTCAGGCAGAGGGTCAGCTGGCCGCGGAACCCAGGGTCCACGAACCCGCCGCCGATGAGAACTCCCCGGCGGGCAAACGAGGAGCGGCACCGGAGGGTTGCCGCGAGGTCGGCGGGGAGTTCCACCCACTCGATCGAGGGGACAAGGGTGCACGCGCCGCACTGGAGCGTGGTCGCTTCGGCCACCCGGAGGTCGTAGGATGCGGGCTGCTGGGATGCGCTGTGGTATGGCTCAATGACGAGATCGCCAATCTTGCGCCGGCGACCGATTTCGCTGGATGATAGGATCATTGTGTACTGTACCGGCACAAAAACGCTTAATATCTTGCGATAGAAATCCATGAGGGGACCCATGGGGTAGAGGACATCCTTTTGGGCTTCGAACCCAAGGACGCGGGTTCAATTCCCGCTGGGTCCGTCAGTTCTTCGGGAGCGCGATGCGTGCCCGGAAAAATTGTTATGCGAGCCGGATATACGGTTTTTGCCGGCCCCCGATCTGGATAGGCGGAAACGCAAGCGGCGGGGTGTAGGGTGCATCGTCCGCATCAGCGTGCACCCGGACCCGGTACTCTCCAGGTGGAAGGTTCCTGACGTCGAGGGTGGTGACGCCCCCGGTCGTGGCGTTGTCTGCGGTCAGGGTATCGAACCACACCCAGGAGAGACCACCGTCGTTCGAGTATTCCAGGGTTTCAGTTACGGTTTCCGATCCGGTGTACACGAGGTCCCAGGCGGCGGTGAGGAAGTCAGGCACCTCCACGCTGGTGTAGCGCGGGTTTGTGAGGTGTAGCGTTCCATACACGAGGCCCGTGTTGTTGAGGTCAGGCACGGCCGTGATGAAGGTCGCGGGGAGGTCGAGCTCTGCCGCGCCGTCGTTGAACGTGATCGCCGAGTCGGGCCCGAAGATGTTGATATTGCCGTCGGCGAGCACCGCAAGACGGAACGTCGTCTCCCAGGTCTGGCCGAGCTGGACCGTGCCGATATCGAAGGGGAGGTGCGGGGAGGACGCCGTCCAGTTTGATGTGTCGTCGCGGGTATGACGGGGGATGATCTCGTAGTGCCCGGTCTTGTTATCGACCCAACTCTCGATGGCGGTCGAGATTCCGTCTTCGTGGACGTAGGTGAAGACCTCGGATCCCACCCGGTCTTCATCATTGACCCGGATCGTGCCAAAGTCGAGGTTCATGGCGGTGTTGACGCCGGCCTCGGTCTTGAGTTCTCCGGCGATCTCGGTGTAGATCCGGGCAAGATCGTCACCAGTGACTGCATGGTAGTGTTTGCCGCCGGTCTCCTCTGCAAGGGTGTCCATCGTTTTCCATGTGGTACTGTTCTCGGTAATATCGTTTGAGAATGATATCATGTACAGCCGGACGCTATTGCTCTTTGCGTAGACTGCCATATTCTGCTGGCTGTCACCAAGACCTGAGAAGTATGTATAGTCATTCTGGGTCGTCCGCCAATCATATTTAGAATCCCCTTTACCACGGGCAAGCGGGTCGCCGTAGTAGTTGTACTCCCCATCGGACATCAGGATCACGGCGTGCACGGCATCAGGGTCCGGATTTTTATGAGTGCTCATCTCACGGATAGCAGTATACAGTGCTTTTCGCGTGGCAGTCCATCCGGAGGGATTGAGCCCGTCAATCGTGCTGTTCACGCTTGAATAATCATGCGTCAGGTGCAGGGCGCACGAAGCGTCAGTGCTGTACGAGACCAGGCCAATCTGGTCCCGGATAGGATTCATCTCAGAAACAAAGATCTTTGCTGCCGTTTTCGCACTGCTGATCCTGGACGGGTTGTCACGTGACATACTCCCCGATCGATCGATCACCAGCACCACGTCAATCGGGTCCGGCTGGAGCGCCCAGCCATCGCCCTTCAGCCTGATGGTGACATCGACCGTCTCGTTCACCTCGACCCTCGGGGAAGAGACGTTCGTCTCCACGGAGAGGTAGGGGTAGTTCACCCAGGTCAGCGTCAGCGGTTGTTCGACCAGGAATCCCGACTTGTTGACCCACGTCGCCCGGACGGTCGCCGTGCCCTTCGCGGAGGTGTTCCAGCCCGGCGAATTCCGGTCCGTCGTGAAGGCACCAGGATAGAACTTAACGACGGCATACCCGTCTCTATCGGTGGTCGCGGTCCTCTTCTCCAGTTTCTGGTCCACGGTCTGGTTATAGGGTGCGGAACTGTTTGCTACAACTTCAAACGTCACCGTCTCACCCGCAACCGGGTTTCCTTTGATGTCCATCACCTTGGCCCGGAGTTCCGAGACAGAATTCTCGTTGACGTCCCGGCTCGGCATGGACTGCGGGTTTGCCGAGAGAAGCATCTCCACCGGGTCAGTATGGATGAACTCAACGGTCGTTGATGTGGTCACACTCTGGTTGTCGATGGCCGTCGCGGTGATGGTGACCCTGCCTGTGGTACCCTTCGGGCCGTAGGTGAATGCAATCCCGCCCCGGCCGTTCGTCGTCAGGACCGCGTCTTCCCCGAGGGATGTGTTGACCTGGAGGTCGCGGCCGGCCGCCGGGTTGCCCCAGGAGTCAAAGAGCGTGAAGGAGAGAGTGAAGGTGCTCCTGCCGTCAGCGGGCTGGTAGGGGACGGGGTCGGCATCCGGCCTGACTGATGCGGTGATTGCGGCAGGATGCCCGGTGGGCAGCCC
>NZ_DAQR01000004.1:0-4531 GCF_002502935.1 Methanoculleus sp. UBA413 | reverse complement strand
CGATGAAGACCGCATCATCGTTCACCGAGCCGACGCTGAAGCGCACAGTCTCGGCAACCTTTCGGTTATCTACCGGGTTCCCGTGCTGGTCGGCAAGCCCCAGGATGATGGTGGTGGTGTCGCCCGCGGTCACCTCTGGAGCGTATACGAGGCGCGATATCTGGTAGGGGGTGAGATCATGGTCGATCTTCTGCTCAAACGTTGTCTCCACCGCCCCGGCACAAGCGGTTATCACGGCAACACCGCTCGCCGTGCCGGTGGTGAACGTGGCGGCGGCGGTCCCGGACGCACCGGTGGTGACGGTTGCCGGGGTCAGGCGGCCGAAGACCGGGTCGACGTGGAGCGCCACAGCGCAGTCCTCGAGAGGCGTCCCGTTCCCGTCGCGCACCTCCACGGTTATCCGGGTTGAATCAACCCCGTTCGCCACCAGCCAGCCGGCGTTGCCCGTGAGGTTGATCCGAGCAGGATCTGTTGCACTCACCACAGGGACGACCAGGCAGAGGAGGAACGTGAGGGCGACTAATTTTCGGAAATCCATACTGAGATCAGAGAGCCATGACACACATTGTATATATAATAGTTTTTATATTGTGCCGCCCTGGCGCAGGGCACCTTATCCCGCTTTAAAATGCTCCAATACGCAATAAATTTAAATTTCGGGGATTTTTTTAGTGATACCCTGCGTAATAAACGCCACGCTCAATGCGGAAATAATATATAAAAAAACATCATTTTATTTTTCGTACATCCGGCAGCAGGAAAGAAGCGATAACATTCACCAATTGACCCTTCAAAACGGGATTCTCAGGTTTTAATAAAACACACTATGGTCGGGGCGAAGCACATTCCGCGATCGTTAAATATCGGTTTATGCAGGTAACCGGGAGGATGCCCACCACCTGCTCGGCAGCCGGAAAATGAGCGGCCCGGGGATACCCTGCCGCAGGGTGATCACTGGATCCGGATGTAAGCCTTCTGCCCGTCTCCGATACGGACTAAACAGGTATCCTGCGATACCGGGGCATCAGGGGCAGTGGCCCGGACACGGATGGTATAATTTCCCGGGGAGAGGTCCCGGACGTCGAAGCAGGCCTCCATCTTGTGTGCACCCTGCGAGGATGGTCGGGTGCCAAGCGCCCGTATGTATCCGTCATCGCCCGTGCAGGATATCTCCTGCCTGGCCTCCTTCTCCCCGGTGTAGTTGAGATCCCAGGTCATGGAGAGGAACTCAGTGACCGGGGAAGCACAGTTGAGGTTGGTGACGTTGAGCGACCAGGTATCCATGGTGGTGTTCTCCTCACCAAACGCCGTGATGTAGACCCGGGGGATCGGCACCCGGTCGCGTTCGTTGAAGGTAATGGTCGCACCGTCCCCGAAGAGGCTGATCGTCCCTTCATCGAGGACCTTGAGCCTGAAGGTTGCCTCCCAGGTCTAGTTGAGACGGATGGTGCCGATATCGAAGTGCAGGCTCTGGTTCTTCTCCCATTCGTCGCTCTGGTCGGTGGTGTTCGAGATGATCGTATGACGTCCCGTCTCGTTCTCGACCCAGCTCTTGATGGAGGTCGAGATCCCTTCCGCGGGGACGTATTTGAAGACCTGGTTGCCGGGGACCGGGGCGCTGTTCACCTCAACGTTCTCGAAGGCGACGTCCATTGTGGTGTTGACGCCGGCCTCGGTCATGAGTCTCTTGGCGATCGCTTCAAATGCCTGCTCGAGCACAGCATGATTGTTGGCAAAGAAGTACTCACCGCCGGACTCCTCTGCCAGGCGGCGGGGGATATCCTCCTGTGCCTGGGATCCGCTCCCCGTATAGTAGATCGGGAAGATCTGGATCCCCCTACTCTTTGCATACTTTGCCAGATTCTGCTGATCCCCGAGGTCGTCGAACCGGACGTAGTTAATCGAATCAGGCCCGCAATCCTCCGGGTTAGAAACCGCAACTCCGTCGGCATCCGGCCCAAACGGGCTGCCATAATAACTGTACCGGCTCTGCATCAGGACGACGACCGCCTGCACGGAGTCCTCGCTGGTCGGGGGAGTATCCTCAAGCGTTTTTATCGCCTTATACAGCCCATAACGGAGCGGGGCACTCGGATTACCCTCCTTACTGTTCTTCATCGGCACTACGTTCCAGAGGGAGTCATGGATGGCTGGAGAGTTGCCCGGGGTCAGGCCGTTCTTGAGATCGGCATAATCCTCATACCTGACCTCGCCGTTACCAGGATAGTGAACCTTCACGTATTCCTCATCATCACCGGGATTCCCGTCCTCCCCCACGTCATTGACCCAGTTGTAGTCGTTAGGCAGATTCAGGATATCGATCTTGCCGCCTGGATACAGCGACGGCATGGGCTTGTCGCCGTACAGCATGAGGCCGACACGGTTATTCTGCCAGAGGCCGATATCAGTGTCGATGTACCGGGCGAACTCTCCAGCTGCGGCACGGGCATAGACCATCCGGTCGTGCATATCTTTCTTTTTTTCACCAGCGGTTTTATTGTCCTCATCGTTCAGGAGCATCCCCTCTCCCCGGTCAAGGAGGATGACCACATCGATGGGCGCATACCGGGGGATTGCCCAGCCGTCCCCCTTCAGCTGGATGGTGACATCGACCGTATCGTTCACCGTGACCACATCAGGGGTGACGTTTGTCGTGATGGAGAGATAGGGGTAGTTCACCCAGGTCAGGGTGATGGGGCGCTCGATACCATTCCACGCCGCGACGACTTTGCAGGTGCCGGTTGCGGCCGGACTGTAGCCGGGAGCCCGGTACTCGGTGGTGAACGCGCCCGGGGTAAACTCTACGGACGCGATGCCGTATGTATTGGTGGTGGTGCTCGCCCCGGAGAGCGACGGGGCCGAGGTCTGGTTATAGCAGTCATCCACCACGATATTTTGTATCGAGAACCCGACAGTTTCTCCTGCGACCGGGTTACCAAACCGGTCGACGACCTTCGCCCGTATGACTGTCGGGGCAGAGCCGGGCACGTCACTGCTCGGCATCGTCTCGGGGCAGGTGGAGAGGAGGAGGTTTGTCGGGTCGCTGCTGACGAACGCGATCTCCCGGGACCGGGTGACTGAGGCGTTGTCGACTGCGGTCGCCGTGATGGTGACGCCGCCGGTCATCTCCTGCGGACCGTAACTGACCTTCGCCTGGCCGTAGGCATTCGTCGTCACCAGCGTCTCCTCTTCGCCGCTCGCATTCGTGGTTATCGCAAGCTCCCTCCCGCATGACGGGTTCCCAAACTCGTCGAGGAGCGTGCTGGTGATGAGGAACCGGCTTGAACCGTCGGCGATGACGCAGGGCAGGTCTCCCCCGGGCTGGACGTCGATCTCCATCGCACAGGGCTCTCCGTTTGCCACGCCGTGTATCGTCAGGTAGCGGTCAGGCAGCGGTTCGGGCGGGCTTACCAGGACGATGTTCTCGCCCGGCAGCGTGTCGACCCGGAGTGTTATGGTGGCGTTCCCGGCAGCGTCCACGTCGACATCGGCACCGCCGAACGCCGCGTTCCCGGAGGGCGAGCCCACCATGAAGCCCACGGTCTCGGCTATCTTCCGGTTGTCAACCGGGTTTCCATACCGGTCGACCATCCGGACGGCGATATCCGTCGTCCCCCCGACGGTCACCTCGGGCTCGTACCAGATGTTTTCAATCTTGTATGGGGCCGCGTGGTCGATCTGCTGCATGACCGTCTTTGTCTGCACCAGCGCTCCCTCCTCGTCCCTGTACGAGACGGTCACCGTGATCGGGGCGGTCCCGCTGGCGGTTGCGGGGGTGAAGACCGCCGTCGCCATGCCGGTGGCGTCGGTCGTGGCGACGGCGGGTGTTATGCTCCCAAAGGTGCTATCCACCGCAAATTCAACCGTGGTTCTCCCGATCAGGGTGCTCCCTGAGGTGCTGTTTTCGACCTGCACCGTGATGGTCGCGGTGTCGCTGCTCCCCGCCGTCAGCCATTCGGTATCTGTGCTGATCTCAACCATATCGGGTATCAGGGCAGCGGCAGGGGCCGCCAGGAGGAGCAGCCCGGCGACGATCAGGTATGCGTGTATCCATCTTCCCATATGCCTTCGTATTGGGAAGTTAGAGTGAGTCAGTATATAAATTCAACACATAAAATAATTTCATTTAACTTTCCGTTTTGGATTTCGACGCTTAATATTAACTATTTTTGAATAACGTTCGAAGAAGTGACCACTCCTCCGAATAGATCCGGCCGGGAGATCCCAAACAGGAATGAGTTCATTTCCCGGGAAGGAAAAGACCGTTCCCGGGGATTTTGGGGATTTTTGCTGAATAAGTTAACCATCTTGCTGAATAAGTTAACCATCCGATGGGGTTGGCCGTGCCCGGGCGGCACCACATGGAGTGAATTGGAAGATGCAGCAAGCCAGAATCCGGCCGCTTTGGCAATCTGTTGCAGGGATAGCAGTTAACCCGCTCACTCTCCGGAAGAGTACATGATAAACAGAGACCTGCCCCGATTTAAACATTCAGGAGCGTATTGTTAAATGGTCTGATTGTTCATCTCAC
>NZ_DAQR01000049.1:0-27473 GCF_002502935.1 Methanoculleus sp. UBA413 | reverse complement strand
CCCATTACTTACCCGGTTAGCTTCTTGGAGCGCATTTGATACACCAATCATGGTGTTTGCAAACTTATCAACATCAATTAGATAGTCTTTAACGGCTTCTCCTTCAAAGACAACATGGAATTCACTTGCTGTCCTCAATTTTTGCCATTTAGATCCCTCCATAATACTCTACTAACCGCAATGGGCTCCATTAAGCTTTCGAAATGTTCCAACCCTATTTTTTGGGAGTTATTTTCTTAGTAAAGATTAAATAACCAAATCAATGGGTTTAAAGACATCTGGTGTTCTAGAGATATTCTTAAGAAAGAGTGGCACTGCTAGTGCTGTATAATGAGGGTTGCTATGACGGTACATCCTATATTCCCAGAACTCATAACGTGCCATGTTCAAAGCGGTTGCATTTCACCTGAAATTCAAAACAGAATGAGTTTTATTGAGAGGTATATTTATGCTCGTTATGTGTAACACATAACGAGGTGCAAATCTATCGCTTTGATTTTGAGGAGTGATTAGGATTTTGAGGATGATAATGATGCGGATTGATCAGGCTCGTTATGTATTGCCGGGAATCCAGGGTACATAATGAGCCTCCGGGCTATCAAAAAGAGGCGTTCAATTGCCCGCATTGTAATGCTTTTGCCCATCATTACTGGGTCGATTTGCTGCATAAAAATACTCACTCTAGAGGTACTGGAATTCAGCATCTTGGATCAGTTAATAACCATAATTCTGCGGCTTTTTGTGCTAGATGCGGGCAATTTTCGGTTTGGATTAACAAAAAGATGCTCTATCCCGGATACTCAGTTGCACCGTTACCTTCTGAAGACATGCCGGATGATGTTAAAGTTGATTTCTTTGAAGCAAGAGATGTTGTAAACTCTTCGCCGAGGGCCGCAGCTGCACTGTTAAGACTCGCGTTACAGAAACTTATGCCTCATCTTGGGGAAAAGGGGAAAGATTTAAATACGGAGATTGCGAGCCTTGTTAAGAAAGGATTACCGCAGCAAATTCAGCAATCATTGGATTGCATACGGGTTATTGGAAATAATGCAGTCCATCCGGGGCAAATAGATTTGAAAGATGATCTAAAGACCGCAATTGCCCTTTTTGACCTGCTCAACATGATCGTACAGGTAATGATTACCCAACCTAAAAAAATCTCAGATTTGTACAAGAAACTACCCGAAAGTTCAGTAAAACAAATACAGAAGAGAGATGCTACCGGCTGATTTGTGTTTGTCTTAGTGAAAGATGGAGGCACGCCTATCAATATCTGACCCCTAACTACTACCTCCATTTCTCCTCAGTTCCCCTCCTTTCCCATATGGTTTCTTCTGACAAGATTGTGGTCTGTCTCTCATGCGGCAACCGGCAAAAACACTGTTTATGAGAGTTTTCAAAACCGTTTTAAAATGGGGCAACTTGGCATTACCTCCCTGATAGTAGTCTGCCGGGCGGCCCTTAGGATAGCGCTCACTCTAGGCGTTGCCATGAAGTGGGGTATCCTAACAGGTTCCTAATCCTGAGAACATCAAGAAGGTGCAGGAATTTCTTAACTCCTCTCATCTGCTTATGCCCTTTCGTATACTTGAAGTCGAAAGGTTCGAGGATATCCTCTTCTGTTTCGGTAATCAGGAACCGACCAACACCAGAGATATCCATTTATGGTTTTCTTGGTGTTCTCATCTTCTTTAACCTCATGGTCCATCAACTGAACAAATCCCCCCGGTGCGTTTCGTAAAGAACGTTATAGGTCCTGAACCCTGATGCTTCAGTTAACCCACCGTTATTACCATTACATGGTGTGCGCGAGGTTCTGGAAAAATTATCAAAGCCTTCTCCGGAGTCAGAATCGGAAACAGGTTCGGTTATGACGTCGCCTTCACACGGCGAAGTTCGGGCGTTCGAATCGCCCCGGGCCCATCCCGATTCTCCTATTAAGACACTTCATGACTTCGATTCGTTAAATGCGTGTCTGGATCTCCATTCTTCCCGTCATCCGATCTCTTCTCCAAGGATCCGGTCACTTCATCGCTGTATCGGGTGGCGAGACCAGAAGTCTGAGAGCGCTTCGGCCATGCCTCGGGGATTCTGCATCTGCAGCCCATGGGCAGCGCCCGGAAGGAGGAAACCCTGGATGTTGGGGAACCAATCGAGCATCAGTCGCTGCGTCTCCCCAAAACGCGCCCAGAGTGCGATACTTTCGCTGCCATAGATCGCGAGCACGGGCTGCCGGATTCGCGAAGCTTCGCCTTCCCCGAAACTCCACGCCAACAAAGCAGGTATCTCCTGCTCGAAAGTCGTCGAAGCATCGGCGACGGCCTGATCGAACGCCCCTGGCAGTATCTGTTCTAGCGTCGTTCGGTACCCCTTACCGAACCGTGCTTGTAGGAACTCATCCACCAGTTGTTCGGGATTCTCGTTCCGGAACCGTTGCCAGCCTTGCTGCAAGGAATCCCGGTAGGAAGGACCCGAGGATCCTACGATGAGCGCCGGTTCGAGGAGAGCCAGCGAATGGACAATGTCCGTATCCTCTAGAGTAAGCTGCAGGGCAATACAGGCACCCAGGGAGTGTCCTAAAACGTGGGCACGCGGGACGCCCAGATGATGCAGCAGGGCCTCGCTGTCCGCAGCCTGCTGGGCAATACTAGTGGAAGATTTGGTGCGGCTACTACTCCCGTAGCCACGGCGGTGATACAGGATGAGGCTAAATTTCTCAGTCAGTATGGGCTCCTTCACCAACGGCATTAAGGAGTCCGCGATGAGCGCACCATGGATGAGGAGAGCGGGCTCTCCAGACCCGTATACTTCGTATGCCAGGGTGGCACCGTCTACTTCAACAGTATCCATATGTCCTCCGCCTCCTCTCAATCCAGCCTCACGCGCTCACGGGATACCCAGGTTGCACTTAGTGGATAAAAACGTTTCATCTCACCAATGATCCGCGATTCTTGAGTGTGCTGGTTTGGGTCGTGTGGTTGTTATGGAGGGTGAAAATCATCTTCAAAAACTCTGCGCATATGAATCCTCCATTTCCATGGAATTCCTGGGAGGGGTAGGTATTTGGGAAAATAGCATTTCAGGTGAGATGGCAGGGACCCGGACACCATCCCGGCTCTTTACAACACTTCGAGCACGTTCCCGACCACAGACTCAAGATCCTCACCCGAACACGCGATGGTGAGATCGGCATACCTCTCGTAGAGCGGGATCCGCTCATCGTACATCCCGCGGAGACTCTGGCCCGGAAGGAGGACTATCCCCCGGGTCGTGATATTCTTGAGCCTCGCCTCCATCTCCTCATATGAGATCTCCAGGTATACGACCACCCCTGCCGACTTTAGGTGTGCCATCGCATCCCCGCTGCACACCACGCTGCCGCCCGTCGCGATCACTGCATGGCGGGGCTGAAGGGAGAGGATCGTCTCCTTCTCAATCCGCTTGAACGCATCGGGTCCGTCCTCGTCAAGGATCTCCTGGAGCATCCTCCCGGTCCGTTCCTGTATCAGGATGTCCGTATCAATAAACTGCATGCCGAGGGATTTTGCGAGGATGACGCCCACGGTGCTCTTCCCGGCACCGGGCATGCCGATGAGGACGATGTTTTCGTGGTGGTGCATGGTGCCCCCGGAGCCCGACGGCGAGAAGGGCTCTTTGTTGATACTCTGGTGGGATTTCGGGGCGGATGAAGGTTTTGTTCGAAAAAAGTGCGCCTCCCCGGGTCATGCCCATACCACAGGGGGCAGGTTGATCAGGCGCTCAGGGTCTTCTGATGCCACTCAGACTCACGAAGACGACGATAACCCCGATGATGAGGGCGATCAGCCCGGATACCGCCCATACCGGGGACGGGCCGACGATCTCCTCGCAGTTCGCGATACAGAGTATGGGGCGTATACGGAGGAGCCCTGTGCCCTGCAGGAGCCAGAGCAGGCCGAGGAACGTTATGAATGCGCCGATGAGTGCGCCGGCGAGGTGTCTGGCTTTCATGCTCGATCGACCGGCACCTTTGGTGTAGGGTGAGATAATCCCTCCCCCTCGCACGATCATCCGGGGTAATAGCGGTCTGCGGTTTTTACAACCCTCACATCCGATATCGTATAACCAAACAACCACAGACGCCCCCTCACCCGGGCTACAGGTCGACAACGTCGTAGAAGTGTGGTTTCGGATTCCCGTCCATCAGGATATCACCTTTCGCGCGCAGAACCTCGTGCTCCTTGCTCGTATGCATCTTCATGAACGTGCCCTTACTCTGGTGCTCGACGATCGCCGCGTACGATCCCTTATCCGAGACCAGGAGCCTTCGTGAAATAAACCCGTCGTGTTTCATGAAGGCTGCATTGGACTCCTTGAACCATTCCTTAAACTCCTCATCTTTTCCTTTCTTGATCGGTGGAAACTCCACGATATTGACGAACATGACAACCTCTCCGGGAGACTTCAACAAGTAAGTATTCCCGGGCGAGCCTGTGTATAACCAGGAGCATATAGAGGTTTCTTCGAGCCTGAACGGTATCGTGCCGATCAATTACTATGGAGGGATCGGATACAGGGAGCCTGGTGGTTTTACAACCCTCGCCCTTCTGCAATTTGATAGAAAACCCGCGCTGCCCACCGGATGGGGACCCATGCGAGACCCGGGCTCTTTGATGTGATGGCGTTCCATATCAGTCAGGCGCCCTGCGACAAGTAGGGTTGAACAGGCTCCCGCGGGCCACGCCTACTGGAAGAATTAAGATTGGCTCGATAAGGGGAGGCGTCACTACGTGGACGTTCCGGTCAATCCGGTCTACCATGCGCTGGGCACGGTGGCGGAGTGGTACCTGCGGCGGCGGGTGCGGAGGGATCTGCGGGAAGTGGGGTGAGGAGGGGCGGATACAGAAGATAGGATCAGTTTGTTGCGATCGCTACGGAAATGAGTCATGACATGAGTCATGGATTCCTCGAAGGGGCAGGTGCTGCTCTACCATAGACTTCAATTCTTAATGAAAATAATCTCATGGAACTTCTTTTTCCAGACATTCATTTCGGAAGGGATATAAATAGATAGCAGTTGTTATTGAATATGGCGAAATGCTATTTCTGTGGTCGCCAAATTGAAGGACTACCCTATGTATGTAGGCGATGTGGAGGAACATTTTGTTCTGACCACAGATTGCCAGAATACCATAACTGTAGGGGAGAAAAGCATTCTTACACTAAAAATCGCAAAGGCCATTCTGAGCATAAAAATCACGTACGTAAATCTCCGAAAAAAAATCGCAGACATAAACATCCAAGAAAATCTCCCTCAAGAAGACTCACACGGCAAACCAAACAAAAGATTGCGAAAACTCTTGCCATTTTAGCGATTGTGGTGGCCCTTATTTTATTCTATCCTCAAATAGTTTTGTTTGTTTCTCAGTTAGAAGGCGGTTCTGGTGGATCTACTGCCCTGATGCAGCAGGACCCCTCATCAACAAAGGTGACCTTACCGGATACGACACCAGAGAATCAAGCGTTCAAGGCCTCGGATATCCCTATTATTGGCGACATTATTGACCCTTCCGAATCGTTTAAGAATTCACCAAAATCACACAGTTATCCCTACTATACTGGGGGTCGAAAAACCCTGAGTTTTACAACCTATGGTGGATTAAACGAGTATTTTTCAAAAGAAAGTCATACATACCGGTATGATTACGTGAATGAAGTCATAATGGAGTTGCTGAAAAACTCCTATCAGGATGAATACCTAGAACCTCTCATTGAGCAGATCGAAAAGACATCCAGTTCGCCGGATACTCAGGCTCGAGTGGCAATCAGCCTTGTCCAGCATATACCTTACAGCTGGAACCGGTATTCTGGGATGGATAGCGACTGGTATTACCCCTACGAAACACTTCACAATAATCAGGGGGTATGCTCCGACAAATCGTTGCTCCTGAGTTACCTCTTATGCCAGTTAGGTTACGATGTGGTTCTGTTTGAGTTTTCCGACCATATGGCGGTCGGAGTGAAGTGTAACAGCCAGTACGACTTCCAGAACAGTGGATATGCGTTCATCGAAACGACACGTCCAACAATAATCACATACGTTCCGGAGGATTATTTGGGAGGGTTTAGAGTTACGTCGGATGTGAAGATCATTCACGTACAAGGTGGAGATAAGTCCTTAGACGTGAGCGGGGAGTATCAGGATGCTCAAGAATTAAAGAAACTTGACTCGATGGGACAGGTCTTAGACCAGTATCACTACGCACGGTGGCAAGCACTCACACAGAAATATGATCTACTTTACGACACCTAATGTTAACCTAGTTTTTTGCCTTCTCCAGCGCCCCGCCCATGTTCATCTAGACCATTTCAGAATGATATACTGAGCGAGAACACCCTTCCATGGTGAAGGGGAAAATAAAGGATACAATGGAAGGGAACCTGGCAATGGTTCTCTGTGCGAGAACCAACCGCCGCTCACCGCTCGCTCAGAACAGTTACATTTTTCTGCAAAACAGATAACAGTTAATCAGATAGAAGACTCTAGAAGTATTGTTAAAGATTACCGATTACCGGTGAATTAAGAAAAAGCCGAATAACAAAAAACGATACATACTATGACCTTCCGTGCGAATTATCTCATTGAATATCGATTTCAGGGATCCTCCAAACACGATATTCGCAGAATGATTCTTCGTCTTACAAATAAGTTCCACTTACATTATGCCCAACCGAAAAGACCGGTCCCCCATATCACTCTTGTTGGAGGATTTACAACAAGTGATGAAAAAAAACTCGTGAAAGATTTTGCTTCCCACTGTGCTGCCACCCCGCTATGCAGGTTCACTGTGAACGGGTTTGGCTATTTTCACGATCCGCGTGTTGTCTTCATCGATATCAACCCCAGTGACAAGTTGAAGCAATTCCGTTGGAGTTTGGCACAGCGCCTTAAACGATACTGCAATTTAAAAAGTTACGACTATCAAGAGGAGTTTGCATTCCATGCTACTCTTGCGTTACGTTTAGGAGTGTCTGATTTTATCAAAGTCAGAAGATATATCGACAACCAACCCAAGCCAAAATACGAGCACTACATGATTCGGGCTACCCTCCTGAAAAATGGGAAAATACTTTGTGAATATGACTTTCTACAGCGGCGATTGCTGAATCGAAGTGAAGCACTTGACGGGTGGTTGCTATCACGTACGTTTCAACTTCTCGATGATTTCTTTAAGGGAAATTACGATCCGAATGCGAAATTAAAACCTCAAGATCGTATACCTGAACAGAGAATCAATGTCCAAAAAGAGGAGAGACAGAATATAGTTCAGACCATTTTTAGTTTTATTAGATCAACGTTAGGAAAACCATAGAGCCTGTTGCCATCACCAATAAGATCCTCAAAATCCATCTCCCTTCCTCAGTTTAACCAAAACCCCGCCTCCGTGCTTCAGAACAACAATCCTCCCCATGATCTCTTCCCTCAGCCCCTCAGCAAGTCGCTCCGCCTGCCACTCCCACTCCCGGGCGACATTCACCACGGCGTTCGCCGGGTCCGCCGCCGCGACGGCCTTCAAAGCATAGTACGCACCCCCGTAGGCGTGCTGGGGAACGTGCGCGGTCGCCACCGCCTGGCCCGCGGCCCGGGCGGCATACTGAGCCGCGCTTCCCTCTTCTGCGTCACGGGCGGCCGCATGGGCGGCGAGAGAAGCCCCGCGGATCTCGGTCATCCTGAATACGCCCGTCAGGACCCACGTCCGGCACACTTCGATGGCGCTCCGCGGCCGGTCGTCCCCGGGATAGGCCCTCTCGAAGAGCGGGAGCACCCGTTCGGCGCAGTCCGCGGCCCAGGTCGCCATCGTTATCTGGTCCTCTCTGCTGTACTTCTTCACGAGCAGGTAGTATGAGCCTCCAGTATTTTGAGATACCACAGGGAAGGCTACGTCAACCTATGTTGACATAGCACCGACACCCCTCTTCTAAGTCAACGCGAGTTGACTTACACGGACCTGCCCTCACGTACGAGCGCCGCTACGCAGAACAGGCAGGCCCTCCTACAGGGCACCCGATCCCCCACGACTGCAGTCGCAGAGGGATTGAATTATGGTGCATGAACGTTTCACCAGGCACCATCGCCTGTTCAGCGTATCGACGATCATCTTCGGGCGGGCCCGGCGGGCACCGGAAGAAGCCGGATAACACCGCCCCGCGGTCAGGGATCTGCGGGTGAACGGCCTCACGACGATGCTCCCCGGCAAACCTTGAATCACCGGCACATCCAATCAATAACCAGCACAAGAACAGGAGAGGGCATGAGCAAGACAATCATTACCGTCGTCGGAAAGGATGCAGTGGGAATTATCGCGAAGATCTGCACATATCTTGCCGAAAACCGGGTCAACGTCGAGGATATCTCGCAGACGATCGTACAGGACTACTTCAATATGATGATGATCGTCGATACCAGCGGATCGCCAAAACCGTATGCCGAGATGGTGACCGAACTTGACGAACTCGGCGATGTGATCGGTGTCAAGATCCGGTGCCAGCGGGAGGACATTTTTACGAAAATGCATCGCATCTGAGGGGTTGTATGATCACGATCTTCGAGGTAAACGAGACGAACAAGATGATCGAGCAGGAGAAACTCGATGTGCGAACCATCACGCTCGGGATCAGCCTTCTTGACTGCTGCGACTCCGATCTCGATACCTTAAACCGGAATATCTACGACAAAATCACCCGGCTGGCAAAGGATCTCGTCTCGACCGGGAGAGAGATTGAACTCGAGTACGGGATCCCGATTGTCAACAAGAGAATATCCGTAACCCCCATCGCACTTGTCGGCGGGCAGGCCTGCAGGTCCCCGGAGGATTTTGTAGAGGTTGCAAAGACGCTTGATCGGGCTGCACGAGATACGGGGGTCAACTTCCTCGGGGGATACTCGGCCATCGTCTCAAAGGGAATGACCCCGACCGATGAAGATCTTATCCGCTCAATCCCGGCGGCTCTCGCCACGACCGAGAGGGTCTGCAGCTCGGTAAACGTCGGCTCGACGAAGACCGGGATCAACATGGATGCCGTAAAACTGATGGGAGAGATTGTACGGGAGACTGCCGAGGCGACGAAGGAGCATAACTCTCTTGGCTGTGCGAAACTGGTCGTCCTCTGCAACGCCCCCGACGACAACCCGTTCATGGCCGGGGCGTTTCACGGTGTCTCCGAGGCTGATGCAGTTATTAACGTGGGCGTAAGCGGCCCGGGCGTCATCAAGCATGCACTCGAGGGTGTCAGGGGAGAGAATTTCGAGGTTCTTTGCGAGACGGTCAAGAGAACAGCCTTCAAGGTCACCCGCGCAGGGCAGCTCGTCGCCCAGGAGGCGTCGGAGAGACTCGGGATTCCGTTCGGGATCGTGGATCTCTCTCTTGCCCCCACACCCTCCGTCGGGGACAGCGTCGCCGGGATCCTCGAGGAGATGGGGCTCGAGTCGGCCGGTGCACCGGGGACAACGGCCGCTCTTGCTCTCTTAAACGACCAGGTGAAGAAAGGAGGAATTATGGCGAGTTCCTTTGTCGGCGGACTTTCGGGTGCATTCATCCCGGTCAGCGAGGACCAGGGGATGATCGATGCGGTGAACCGCGGTGCCCTCACTATCGAAAAACTCGAGGCGATGACCTGCGTATGCTCGGTCGGCCTCGATATGATCGCGATTCCGGGCGACACACCCGCCTCGACAATATCCGGTATCATCGCGGATGAGGCCGCAATCGGGATGATCAACCAGAAGACGACCGCTGTTCGGCTGATCCCGGTGATAGGAAAGGATGTCGGCGACACCGTCGAGTTCGGCGGGCTGTTAGGCCATGCACCGGTCCAGCAGATAAATAGGTTCGGCTGCGCTGACTTCATAAACCGCGGCGGGCGGATTCCCGCACCGATTCATAGTTTCAAGAACTGATTGCCGGGATATTCGGCCCCTTTTTTCTCTGACGCCGGCGACACGGCGACGCTCTCCACCAGCCTTGGACCGACGGCACGCCCCGCCTTATCATCGACCATGTCGGAACCTGCCAACCTCGAACCCACAGCAACGCTGGTGATGCTCTGTGCAGCGCTCGCACGGGTCCCCCGGCATACCGGCAACGTCAACGTCCTCCTGCATACCCTCAGATATTTTAGTGACCGAATCTCAGATGAGGAGAGAGCGTATTGCATCAGATTGATTGAGCGCTACAGACACGGCCACGCCACGCTGAGCGAACCCCACAACCCGCTTCGCTCGTGGGTGATCCGGTTCCTGGAACCATACCGGATGAACCAATCGTTCTTCGCTCCGTAACCCGCCGAACTCGTAGATCTGCCGGGAGAGATCACCGATCGCGGAAGGGATGTCTGGAATACCAGGGAGGACTCGCCAACGTAATCGCATCCCTGCTCCCGGCAGGAAGCCGCACTCACTGTCTCCCGGGCATCTCTAGCCGCCCAGCACAACCGTTATCACCGCGATTATGATCCCGATGGACGATGACCCAAACCCGTACAGCACTTTCGAGAAGAAATTCCTATCAAGCGTCCTCATGTAGCCGATACCAAAGAGCAGGAAGATCCCTGCAAGGTTCGAGACAATCAGGGCCTGCCCGACATCACCTATGATAAAGAACGGCAAGACGACGAACACACCGGCCCCCGCGGAGAGGAGGAAGGTGCCGAGGATGATCGTCGCCGCCTCACGGGGAGACATCTTCTTCCGGCCCTCCACGCCAGACAGGAACTGCGAGAGCCTCTCGTAGAACTGGAGCCGGTCACCCTCGGGTATATTCCGGAGGACCGTATCGTCCAGCTGATCTCCTATAAGGGAGAGGGCTGAACCCCTCCGCTCGCCGGATCGCGAATACTCGATGATGCGGTTCTCCTGCCGGATGATGTAGCTCCGCTCCCAGATGTAAAACATCCCGTCTGCAATACCCCAGGCGATGCAACAGAAGAGGGCTGCAACTACGACTCTCCCGACGATAAGCCCGGATATCTCCGGATACCCCCGCAGCACGCTGGTGAACGTCATGGCGATGATCACGCCGTACATGACCTCAGCACCCGTCCAGTACCTCCCAATATAATCTGCGAGGGGCATACGCTGTCCTTTGCACGACAGAATACCATCATCCGATATGAACATACTCCCAGGGCCGCATGGAGCATTGCAGTCCCGTATCCCGGACAGCCATGGGCATCACCCCTGGTTCCAGGCGCTGCCGCGGGCGAGCGCTTATGCTATTCCGGGGTGAGAGGAACAGTTATGCATCGGATCATCGACTGGAACGAGCTCTGGAAAGCGATCCACGCGAGCTCACCCGAACACGCCGCAAGGGACCGCGATCCCGCCGCTGTCTGGGACAAACGCGCCGCCGCCTACCGGCGGGCCACCCGCGGCGAGAAGGGGGCGACGGAGCAGGAACTCGCAGTCCTGGACCTTCGGCCGGAGGATACCGTGCTCGACGTGGGCGCCGGGACGGGGAGGCTTGCCGTGCCGATTGCCCGCATCGTTGCTCACGTGACGGCCCTCGACCCCTCAGGGGGCATGCTCTCCATCCTCCGTGAGCAGATGGCCGCCGCAGGGCTGACCAACTACTCCACGGTTACGATGCGCTGGGAGGATGCCATCATCGGTCAGGATATCGAGCCGCACGACGTCGTCATCGCGGCGTTCTCGCTCGGCTTCTACGACCTCACCGCCGCCCTGGAGAAACTCGACGCCGCCGCGCTCCGGGCGGTCTACCTCTTCTGGCACGCGGGCGAGTGGCGGGGCCCCGGCGAGATGGCGCTGTACCGGGCGGTCCTCGGGGAAGAAGCGGCCATGCGGAAGGGGTACCCGGACTACATCTATCCAGTTAATATCCTCCATGACGCCGGGATCTACCCGAACGTCAGGATTTACCACGCAGGCAAGGACACGGTCTACGAATCAGTCGAAGAGGCCGCCCGGACCTGGGCGGCAAGGCACAGCCCCGACCAGGAGGACCTCACGCCCATCCGGGAGTACTTCGACCGGGTGCTCTCCCGGAACGAGTCCGGGAAGTACGTCGAGACGACGGTAAGGCCGAGCGCCGCGGTCTGGTGGGTAAAGGGTGAACAGATGACCGGCCGATAGCTATCAGCGCCGGAGAGCGCTCCACCGTCCACAGTCTTTGCGCCTCCAGGGCATTTCGCAGCCCTGACACTGGACAGGCTCATGAAACGGCAGACCGGCCCTCCCGGAGGGGCTCACGTTCCCGGACTCTTTATATACCCCCAGACGAATCTCTCACAGAGATGCAGAACTATCCCCATGTCGACCTGAACGCCATCGCATGGGCGGCGATGGATCACTACGGCTTTATCCCGGAGTTCCCGCCGCCCGTCGTCCAGGAAATCGGCGCTCTTGCCGCGAAAGTCATCCGGGACGCCCCAGGCGACCCCCGCGACCTCCGGTCGCTCCTCTGGTCATCGATCGATAACCACGATTCACGGGACCTCGATCAGATCGAAGTCTGTGAAGAAGGGTCGAACGGAGAGATCCTGGTCAGGGTTGCGATCGCCGACGTCGACCTCTGCGTTCCTAAGGGATCAGAGACAGACCGGCACGCCTGCCATAACGGAACCTCGGTCTACACCGGTGTCGAGACCTTTCCGATGCTCCCCGACCGCCTTTCTGCGGGCCTCACCTCGCTCCTCCCCGGAGAGGACCGCATGGCGATCGTCATCGAGTACACCGTCCTCCTGGACGGGAGCACCAGGCCCGGCGATATCTACCGGGCGATCGTCAGGAACCAGGCAAAACTCGTCTACGAGGAGGTCGGCGACTGGCTGGAAGGAACCGGCCCTGTCCCACGGACGGTCAGGGAGACGTCCGGCCTCGCGGAGCAGGTCCTCCTTCAGGACGAGGCTGCCATGCGCATGAAGAAGCGCCGGACCGAGCAGGGAGCGCTCGCCCTCGAGACCATCGAAGCAGAGCCGGTCATGACGGACGGACGGGTCGGCGGTCTCGTCATCCAGCAGCAGAACCGTGCGCGATGCCTGATCGAGGAGTTCATGGTCGCAGCGAACGGCACTGTGACGGCGTTCTTGAGCGACGCCGGTCTCCCCATGATCCACCGGGTCGTCCGCACACCAAAGAACTGGGATGGGATCGCGAGGGAGGCGGCGGACCGTGGTGAGGCGCTGCCAGCCGAGCCGGACGCGGTGGCGCTCACACAGTTCCTCATCCGGCAGAAGGCGGCCGACCCCGACCGCTTCCCCGACCTCTCCCTGACCGTGGTGAAACTGATGGGAGCAGGTGAGTACGTGGCGTTCCGGCCGGGTGACGAGCCGGTTGGCCACTTCGCCCTCGCCGTCACCGACTACACCCACGGCACCGCCCCGAACCGGCGCTACGTCGACCTCATCATCCAGCGATTGATTAAATCGGTCATCGACGGAGAGCGCTACCCTCCCTATGCCCCCTCCGAACTCGATGACCTCGCCCTCCGGATGACCGACCGGGAGAAGGCGTCCCAGAAGGTCGAGCGATTCGTCAGGAAGGCTGCGGCCGCGGTCCTGCTCCGGGACAGGATAGGCGACTCGTTTGAGGCGTTTGTCACCGGTGCCTCAGAGAAGGGGACGTACGTCAGGCTGATCGACCCGCCGGCCGAAGGAAGGGTCGTGCAGGGCGAGCAGGGACTGCGGGTCGGCCAGAGAGTGCGTGTCCGGCTGATGGCGACCGACCCGTACAGGGGCTTCATCGACTTCGAGCATACCGGATGAGGGAGGAGAGCCCTCCCGGTGACCTGGCCGGAGCCAGGCGGTGACTATTCACGGGGTGTACCGTCTCCAGCCAATTGAAGCCCGGAACTCCTCTTGGTTCACGGTGAAATAGCGTCAAAGACCGTTAAGATCTTGAAAGAAAGAGGGGGGGCTATGTGCTCATCCCGGGCTTTCAGCCCCTAGAAATTTCTGCTCTGCCCCCTTCACCCCTGCAGGTGAATCCGTTCAGAGAAGCCCCAGGACACCGATGATGATCGCAATGACACCGATGATCGTCTGAAAGCCGCCGAGCCACGTACCGAACTTCTCGAGGTACGCACCGAGAGCCGGGATCACGTGGAACGCACCGGTCAGGAGGATGACCCCGACCAGGAAGGCAACTATACCCTGCAGTGAGAAGATCCCCAGCAGTCCGAGGATCATCATGATGATCCCTATGATGACCTGGAAACCGCCCAGGAATTTGCCTGCCTTCTCAAGGAAGCCACCGAGAACGGGCAGGGCCCCTATAATTCCTGCACACAATACCAGTCCACCGATTATATTCATTATTGCGGTTATTGCCACAATTCTACCTCCGCTGTACCTTTTTACACCGTTTGTTATAAATAGCCTTCTTTTAAAAAAATCAATTTTAGTAGCATTCGGTGTTAATTTGACAGATATTAACGCGCCTTTCCTTAACCGGAGTTGCCTGCTTGGCCTTCGGAAGACGACACCATATGAGACACCTGCCCCTCGCACCGAGAGCATCCTGGGGCTTTTTCAGCCCGCAATGCGGGCAAGGAATGAACCCGGTCAGAGAACATCCCGGTGACAGACACCCCATATCAGGACACAACCGCGATCTGTTTCCGGGGAGGAGGGATCGCCAGAACCTCTGCGTTGAGGGAGAGAGCCCTTAAACCACGGGGACGATTGCCCATAGAGAGTCCTGCCGGACCGGGAAGGTCCCTGACGCGAATTCGCAAAAAAAGAAGGGGCCTATTGATCCCTATCCAGATGGACATCCACCTGTGGGAAGGGAATCTCAACCTCGTTCTCACGGAATGCCCGGAGGATGTCGCGGGTCAGGTCCCCCCGGACCCGCCAGTAGTTTGACGTCTCCGTCCACGCCCGCAGGGAGAGGTTCACTGAAGAGTCAGCCAGTTCGCTGACGACGACCGCTGGTTTTGGCGACGGGAGTACCGCTTCGTGGGCTGCCATCAGGTCGGTGGCGACCCTGATTGCCAGGTCAAGGTCACTATCATAGGCGATCCCGACCTTGACCTCGACACGACGGGTATCCATGCGGCTGGAATTGATCACCGGGCTTCCCCAGACGAGGGAGTTTGGGATGGTGATGTAAGTGTTGTCGGCCTTCACGAGCTCGGTCGCCATGATGCCGACCGAGGTGACCGTCCCGGAGATGCCCTTGATCTCGACGAACTCGCCCTTATCGATGGGACGGAGAGCCGCCACCCAGACCCCGGCGGCGAGGTTGGTGATAGTGTCCTGGAGGCCGAAGCCGAGGATGAGCCCTATCACCGCCGAGAGCCCGAGCACCACAGAGGAGACATCGACCCCGAGCGTCGCGAGGACAACGAGGATAAGGATCACGTAGAGCAGGACCGAGAGGAAGCGGACAAGAAACTCGATGACCAGTTCGGGCAGGTGCGACACCCGGGAGAGTGCCTTTGTGAAAGCAGAGATGAGCACCCTCACAACGATCCACCCAACCACGACGACGATCACGGCGAGAATGACCTTTTCAAGTGTAATCTCAGAGAGCGGAATGGTGGTAGTGTTAAGAATATCTACGAGTTCCATGCACTAAAAGGTGGCACGGGAGGTCAGATAATACTGCACCCCCGGATAGGGAAATGGAGGAGAAGTGCCGGCATAGCCGTGTCCGCACCGCCGCCGCAGGGTCTGACCGGAGAACGGCAGGGTCTCCGCAACGCCGGGGCACACCGGGCAGGTGTTGTGGTCATGGCGAACCTGTACTTCGAAAGAGAGCACCGGCATAATCCTGCCGCGGGGTGCCGTCGCCCCGACTATCGCAAGCCTGGCGGCTGAATGTGCTGGGCCGCCCGGTTCAGTAGCCGAGCTGCTCCCGGACCAGGACCAGGGTTATCCTCCCCTCAATAACCTCTTCGGCGAGGATCACGTACTTCCCGATTGCACTGGGGGTGCCGTAGACGCGCCGGGCACGCTGATCCTCAAGAGGCAGGGCGTACTCCCGGCACCGCCGGAGCGCATCATCGAGGGTCGGCACGACCTTGTTTGCCCCCGAGACGAGGATGAGGTGGGCCGCGGCGTGAGGCCATGCCCCCGTCCTGCTCCCGGTTTTGTCGCACCCGACGACCTCGCCTGACTCAGCAATCGCCTGAACCCCTGAAAGGAAGTAGTCGGCGGCCACGCTTTTGCGGCGGAGGGCGTGCCGCTTCTTCTCATCGTTCTCGGCCGTAACGATCGCGTGATAATCCCGCCAGCCCTTCGGGTTCTCTTCGAGCACCCGGTCAAACCCGATCTCGACCAGGGTCGTCGAGGTGCCGTTCATGACCTCGGCCCCTTCTGGAATCAGGTCCATGACGGCCTGGAGCGCATCCCCTGCCGTCTCTGCAAGGATTACTCGCATGTTCCGTGCCTCGATTGCTGCAACCGTCTTTCTGATCGTTGCGTCGTCCGGGATCCGGCTCCATTGCCTCGCGTCCACCCCGGCATCAGCCATCAGGTTGACTGCACTGTGCCTGGTAACATGCACCATCTGCTGGGTAACATCTGCCATCCGATCACCCCGGGCACGAGGGATGCACCCCTACATATACCTCTCCATGGTCCGGGCCTGCCGCGGAGAACCATGCAGGTTGTTGCGGCCCACACGAGGACCTTTCGGCCTGGAAGGTGCTCGATACCCCCTCCTGTATGCTAAGAGACATTCCGGGGTGGTTTTTTGTCCCAGATCGAGAGGCGGGATCCCTTCGGGATGGAGAACATCCGGGCGCTCAGGGACACCGCACGCGACGGAGGAGGGGGTCATCGTCTTCGTCTGGCTGAACCCGGATCACGAAAACCGCGAAGAGTTGAAGATTGGCTACGCCCTTCCCGTGGACGACACCTGGTGGGTCGGGGGTCTACTTGAGCGAGATTGCTGGGTCAGACGCTTCTCTGCCCTCTCCGATCCTCTCAAAATTCTGGGAAAACCTGCACATCTCCCCGACGCACTTCCATATCCGCACGAGTCACCGGGAACCGGTGGATGCCGTACTGCTTCCCCACATCAGGGAGATGAGTTCCAGATATCCCAGATATTCTTCCAGCCATCCGCTGTATGCTTCCACACGACAACGAACTTAATCTTCTGCTCAGCAGGCGTTCCACCCGGGGGACGGACCCTGAGAATACCCGTTCCCCTCTCGTGCAGATAATCGCCGCTCCCGGAGAGTTCGATCGTGGTTAATTCTACCTCCTTCACGCCTGACGCCATGACCGTCCTCCAGAACTCCTCGATCGATTCTCTCCCCTGGATCATGGGAGCATCCGGCGGGAAGACTACGGCGTCTCCGGCAAAGACGGATGCCGTTATTGAGGCATCGCCCTTCAGGAATCCTTCAGAGAATCTCCTGTTATTCGCATCGATGGCCTTTCTCACTTCGTCAGTAACCATGTCCTACCCTCGGTAAATCGTTCTCCTCTCAAACGCAAAATGCGGACCGATAGACCAGAACCCGGTCTCCTGCCGGCCCGCTCGCGAGAAAAGATCAGGGGGCGGGTGCAGCCTCCGGGGCCACTTTCTCAGCCTCCACCGGCCCACTGTCCCAGATGAGTGCGTTTGCCATCTCGGTCATGATCACCCTTGAGCCGGGCGGGACCCGGATCGCGTCACCCACATCCTCAGGGGCCCCCGCCCAGACGACCTGGTGCCTGAACTCCCCGCCGGGCAGCAGCACCACGACGCTGTAGGCGTTCATCTCCTCTCCAGGGGCACTCTCCTCCTCGCCGGGGGTGATCCGGTAGCACGTAAACGTGACCGGTCCCGGTTCTCCTGCCATTCTCTCTTCTGCTCCGCCTTTCATATACATTCCTCCACCACCCGGACAGGTGGGACCGCCGCGGTTCTGCACGACCTCTCGCTATCTGTTGAGGCCGCCTCCTCTCCCAGACCGGAACCCCACCTCACTCCGGAGAGCCACCTCCTCTGGATCGCCTCCTAATAATACCTTGCCCATGCCGCCCTCTCCGTCCGGGAGACTGTCACGCGCTGCCGGTGCCGGGTGTCAGGAGTGGACCATTTCACCCTATTTTGCGGGTATGGGGCGGATCGTCAGCCACAGGCGGGGAGAGGCTACACGGGCGTCAAGGCTTCGCGAACTTCCGCGTGAGGATACGGGACGCCTGAAATGTTAACCGCAATCATCCAGGAGAAGGACCCCCGGGGATCGGCCATCAAAAAAGTATTCCGCAGGAGCCCGGACAGACCGGGCTCTCACGCCACATGGAGGAACTGCTCGACCAGTTCCCGGATCGCTTCGTTGTTGCCGTAGAGTTTCTCGCTCAGGTCCCGGTCGTTGAAGGCCTTCAGGGTAAAGACCCTGCTGTCGATCATACCTGCCGGGAAAATCCGGTTCTCCTCGAAGATCGCCCGTTTTGCTTCGAGCGCCTCGGCAGACTCGACACAGGAGGCGGGGAGCCGGTCGAACTCTGCAAGACGCTCCTTAAACTCGGGCCGGAAGATGTTCCCGCTGACGTAGAGCCGCTCGGCAGCCTCGAGCGCACCAGGCATGGTGATCCCGTGCAGCGCCGCCACGATGAGCCCGGCGACGGTCAGGTAGAGATCGGCCGAACCGTCGGCGACCCGGTACTCGAACGTCTGCTTCGACGACCGTTCCTCCCGGCAGCGGTCCTCACAGGGATTGGCATCAAGGGTCATGCCGTCGACGCCGATCCAGCCGAGGGGCACGCGGACCACGACCGAGCGGTTGCGGTCGCCCCAGCAGATCGTCGTCGGCGCCTCCTGGTGGGGGACAAGGCGGAGATAAGAGGTCGGGATGCTGTTCCCAAAGGCTGTCAGGGCGTCGGCGGCATCAAGAATACCAGCGATCATCTTCCGGGCGAGCGGGCTTAACCTACCGTCCTCGACCACAAGGTTCCGGCCATCCTTCTCGACGAGCATGTGAAAGTGCATGCCGCTCCCTGCCTTCCCGACGGTGATCTTCGGGGCAAAACTAATCTCGACACCGTACCGGCTGCCAAGCATCCGCAGGATCCATTTGGCGATGACCAGCTGCTCGACCGCCTGCTCGACCGGCATCGGCAGGAACTCGATCTCGTGCTGCTCGTAGTAGGTGTCGCCGTTGCAGAAGCACCCGACCTCCGAATGGCCGTATTTGACCCTGCCGCCGGCCCGGACGATCAACCGCATCGCCTCGTCCCGCAGATCCGCGAACTTGACGAAGGGGTCGGCCGAATGGTAGCCTTTCTGGTCGCGGCTGGGATAGAGATCCTCCCGTGGACTGATGACGTAATACTCAAGTTCGCCAAGGGTCTTGAAGGTGCACCCGGTCCGGCGGGTGAACTCCTCGTCTGCCTTGCGGAGCACGTACTCAGGCGAACTCTCGAGCGGCTTTCCGTCACTGTCGTAGAAGGAGCAGAGGAACTCAAGCGTCGGCACCTCGGCGAAGGGGTTCATGAAAGCCGTCCGGTAGCGCGGGATCACATAAAGGTCGCTGCTTCCGGCCTCAATAAACGAGAAAAGGTTGCTGCCATCGACGCGTTCTCCATCCGAGAGGATGGTGTCGAGGTGCTCCTTTGAGGAGATGACGAAGTTGAGAGTCTTGAGTTTGCCGTCCCCGGCAGCGTAGCGGAAGTTGACCATCTCCACCCTGTTCTCCTCGCAGAACCTGATAATATCCTCCTTTGTAAACTCTGCTGGCCCCTTTTTGAGAAAACGGACCAGATCACTGGGGTTCATCAGGATCTCAGAATCTCTCATAATTTTCTAACGTTAGTTTCGACCGTATAAAAGCGTACTCTCATATGATCAACGACCCGGGTTTTTCAGCGGTTGAGAGGAGGCCCCGCCCTCACCCGGAGCGATAGCCGGCCTCAACCACCGGACCCGGAGGTATGGGCAGCCTCAGGAGCGCATCCAATCCGTGCTCTGATCCCTTGCCCGCGGGCCCCTTTGAGGAGGCTCAGGCACCCCCAGAAGGATGCGGTTCCCACCTGATGCAGGCACGGTGCACCCGGTGCCTGAGCACCAGCCCGTCGTCTTCCTCGATGAGGCAGGCGGCAAGATACTCCCTGAGGGTATCCTCCTGACCCGGGGTCTCGACGAGGAGCCGCCCCCTGAGCGCATCCACCCCGGCATCAAGGTCGGGGACGCTGAGCCTGTGCTCATACGAGGAGACCGAGACGTCAGGGTAGATACCCATCTGGTAGAGGAGGTTGAAGATGACGTCAGCCTTCGGCCCCGGCAGGTACGCCACCCCGTGGAGGGCCGGCCAGGTATCGAGCATGACCTGCTCCCAGTAGGGCAGCCCGGCGAAATGGAAGACGGCGACGGTCCCCGAGCAGACAGCGTTCATCTTCTCTATCGCCGCCCTCAGGTCAGGCATTCCGAGCGAGAATGACGCAAAGACGACGTCATAGGGCGGGTCGAGGTCGCGTTCCGGGTTGGTCTCCTCCCAGTGCCTGCCTACGATCGTGATGTTCTCGATCCCGGCTTCCCTGACGACCTGCTCCATGACTTCACGCATCGCCCGCGCCGGTTCGACCGCCGTGACCGCCGCCGCCCGACGCGAGAGCGGGACCGCGATCGCACCGGCGCCGGCCCCAATATCGAGGATGCGGGCTTCCGGGGTGACCGGAAGAGAGGAGGTTACCCAGGCGACGCGTTCACAGTCGTCCCCGGTGGAAGAGGCGGCACGGCTCCTGGCTCTCTTGCTGTCGTTCCAGAAATCAGAGCATCCTTTGTTTCGTTTCAGGGCGGTACTTGTCTCCATCCTGGAGCGCCAGACTTCATTCCAGTCCAGCTTCGCATCCACGCTTGAGGCGGTCATCTATTCTTTGATGGGATGGGAGTTAACAAAAATGTGGTTATAATCCGTTTTTGTAAACCAAATAACCTCAAGAGATCTCGCATCAGGAGGAGAGCGGCAGTGTCCCGGGAGACGACTGATTCCGGGAAAAATCCTTCTCCGAGGTCCCATGCGGCTGTTACCCGGCAGGCGGGGCCTTCGGGATGATGGCACCACCATCGTCGTCCCGGAGCCCGGCCTTTGCAGCCAGCACCGAGAGGCCGAGCTGAGCGTTCCTCGTTGCGTAGTCAAACGATACCTGGTCAATGGTGTCTTCAGGAGTATGAGCGGGACCGTGCTCCTCTGAGTGAGTCGTCACCGCTGGAAATCCCCGTGCCTGGAAGGATATATGGTCTGAGGCGCAGGTATGATGGTTCTCGGTCAGGGTGAAGTTCGTGGCGTAGAGGGTGTTGTGGTCCGCCATGAGCGCTGCGATATCCGCCGATCGCTCGTCGTAAACGATATCAAGGACCAAACGGTTCTCCGGGTCGTAGCAGGCCGAGTCGTAGTTGAGGTAGAGGACGGGCGGGACTGACACATTGGCTACGTAGTCGGTGCTGCCGTAGCGTCCACCCTCTTCTGCGTTCCAGAGCGCGAACTGCACCGTCCGGTTAAACGAGTGCCCGCTCATCACCCGGGCGAGTTCCAGGACGATCGCGACGCCGCACCCGTTATCGGTGGCCCCGGGTGCCCGGACCGGGTCGGAAGACGTGCTGTCATAGTGTGCCCCCACCATCACGACCCCGCCGGAGGCGTCGGGGCTCCCCGGGAGCGTGGCGATGATGTTGTTGAGCTCACCTCCCTGGAACTCTACCTCAAGCCCCGGTATATCGGCAAGCCTCGCATAGAGGTACTCTCCCGCCGCCCGGTTGCCGTCAGACCCGAACGCCCGTGTCGGGATCTCCTGCAGGGTGAATGTCGTGTGCTGGAGTTCAGACTCATTGATCTCGGCGATAATCTCCGCGATGGCGGGGTCATACGCAGGCGTGCCGGTGGCGCCCGCCGGAGCTGCCATGAGGAGGACCGCCATGCCGGCGATCAGCAGGGCGCAGCACAACGTTCTCCGGAATCCGGTGTATCGGTGATGCACGGGATCGCATTTCATGAAGGATCGCACAAAGAATGCCGATTCGCAACCGGGTGATATATACTTTCGCCCGGGCGACGGGGGGCACCAGACCGGGAGAGAAGAACCATCCTGGAGGATCTTCCGGGAAAGGAGGCAGTATCTCTGCCGCCGCAGGCAGCCCCTCCGGGGCCAGGTATATACCTCATGACAGAGATTGGTGTGTATACCCGGGATCCGGGAAGAACCATCACAAGGAGCATACATGTCGTTGCAACCATCAGCAGGCGACGAGCCGACCCTCATGCGGTGGATGCGGCTCGAGATCGGCAGGATCAACGACGGGGTTGTTGCGGAGCGAAAACGCCTCTCCCATCTCCTGAGAGAAGAACACCCATCGTCCGTCACGAAAGGCGGGAGCGAGTACAACTTCGACCGGGGCACCCTTCTTGGGCTGGAGCAGGGCCTCCCCCGGGAACTGCAGGGACGGCTCCGGCTCCCGATCCTCTTCTACTTCGACTCAACAGTCCCGGATAGTTTCTTCCTCGCTGATGAGGCTGCCCTTCAGGCCCTCCAGCACCTGGAAGAGATCAGTCCTCTCCGGAGGATGCAGGGCGGGAGGCTCTGGATTGCAAAGCCCATCGTGTACGCCATCATGAACCGGTACCCGACGGCCATGCAGGTCATGCTGGGATAGGCGGGCCGGGGTGCACCGGAAAAGAGATGAGGCCCGATCCGGGGCTCCCGCTCCCCCCAGTCTCCGGCAGGGGATCCACCGGCCAGGTCCCCGACTGGTGGACGACGACGTCGTAGGCAGCCGGTGAGATGCTCGCGGACCGGTAGCCTACGTTCCGGATTTCATCATCCGGTGAGGCTATGGGGGAGGGTTGATCCAGTGGTCCGACAACGATGCAGGCAATAAATCCGGCGATGACAAGCATCTGGATGGCGACGGTCAATGCTGCAGCCATTCTCTGCTGGTAGATCTTGATCACCTCGCATGCCGGATAGCGGGGATCCTATTTAAAATTTGTTATTTTTTATACTATGTGGTGCTATATAGTATTACTGATATCAGATATCTTTAGCGGGTTCCCGGCGAGCCTGCGTCTGGTGCCCCGAGATCGCATGCCCGTGATTTTACGGTGCCCGGATCGACATTCCCGTTAACCGGAGCGGCCGGAACGCTTTCCGGGGTCAGTCTCTCTCCCGAAAGCCCGCCCAATCCGTTCAAGCACCGGCAGGGTGACCTCATCCATCTGCAGGTCAAAGTAGTCCACCCACTCCGCGACGACCGCGAGCTGCTCCTGAAGACCGTCGATGGTCTGCCGGAGCCAGTCGGTCTCTTCCCTCCTCTCTTCCCGTTCCCGCTCTATCTCAGCGGTCAGGTGCGCGATCCGGCGTTCCTGTCGGGCCAGTGTCTCCTGCATCACCCGGATGTCGATCACCACCTCGGGCGGGAGCTGGAGACCGGTCTGGTCGACCTCAGCCGCCGGTTCCTCAGGTGCGGCCGGGACGCCGCCGGAACGAACCTCCAGGGCGATCTCTTCAGGCGTGAAACCCTTGCCGGAGAGGTCGATAAGTTTCCTGACGATCAGGACCGCGTTCTCGGGGAAGATCTTGACCGGGCCGATGGTCCGGTAGGTGAAGAGGCTGTCGTAGGTCTGGATAAGTGCCCGGAGATCTCGCTCGGAGATCCCGATGAGTTGCGCGATATCGCCGATCTTGAGTTCTCTCCTGGTTATGCTACCACCCTCCGCGCCCGCCCTTCCGTGAGCGGGAGCCCCACAGTACTTCTTTGTTGCCATCAGGTATAGGTACGTGCCGATCACGGGTTTTTTCTCACCCCCCTTCCCAGTATCTGGTATCATGAACCGGGGAGAGGAGAACCGGGTTCCGGCAGGCACGACCGTTGTGCGGAAGGCGGTACGGTCTGCCCGGCTCCAGGTGCGGCCGGATGGGACCCTGCGGGTGGTCGCTCCCCCGTCATTCGACGTCGGGGGGTTCCTGCAGCGCAACGTGGTCTGGATCGAGGAGCAACGCGAGAGGTTCGACCGGCTGGCAGCCGGAGGGCGCGGGAGGGAGGACCAGCTCCTCCTGCACGGGCGGTTCTACCGCATGGTCCCCGGTGTGCGGTTTGCGGTCGACGAGGTTTCCAGGGACGTCACCTCTCCATCCGTCTCCGCCCTCAAAAGGAACCTCACCCGGATGCTGAAGGAGGAGGTCACCGACCGCCTGAAGGCCTACCCTGACCTTACGGAGAAGGGGCCGGGGCGTATTGCAATAAAACTCCAGAGAACCAGGTGGGGGAGCTGCTCTACGCTCGGCAACCTCAACATCAACCTGCGCGTCGTAGCCCTCCCCGACGCCCTGCGGGAGTATATCGTTGTCCACGAGGCGGCCCACCTCCGGGAGCAGAACCACTCGGCACGTTTCTGGCGACTGGTCGACAACCACTACCCCGACCACAGGGCTGCGGAGGCCGAACTGCGGCGTTACTGGGTCATCCTCGAGCGGAATTTGGTCTGGGGTTCGCTCCAGGGCACAGAGTGAAGCGGGGTGCTCCGGAGGGCGATACTCGTGCCCCGTTCCGGAAGAACGCCGCAAGTCCAGGACCTGCGGTCTTCTCCTGCTAGGGACTACAGACCATAGCACTGCACACCCAGGGGAGCGGGGGGCTATCCGGTGGAAAGCCCGTGTCCTGGAGCGGCCCCTAGAGACGACCTTCTAGGGGGGGCAGGTGGAATGTAGGTTATCCCCGGAACCCCGTTTTCCCCGGACTTGTTCCCATACAGTGGACCGTGGTGGGTATCGCCCCTGGGGGTGGGGCTGACGGGGAGGGGGGCCGGGCCCCCTCCCCTGTCTCACGCAAGGCGGTACCCGCACATCCCCGCCCCACCCCACCCATCCCCTGAGGGGGCGGAGGCAGTGCTCGGGCGTATACCAGGGGAGATCTGTGCCTGGAAATGCGATAAACAGAACCCCGTTTTAATCTAACTGCGATTTTCATGCGAAACACCTCTCCGGGAGGAGCGCCGAGAGATGGTCTGCAGAGAGTTTGGAGACTGCCTCAGGAGTATCTCCGCCAGAACATCGAGAGCTTCCGTGATTCAGCCCACCGCTCATCAAGCTGGTCGATGATCGCGTTGATCCGCTGCGTCTGCTGCCGGATCTTCTCTGTCGCCCCGGGATCATCCATCAGTTCGGCATACCCCGTGATCGCCTGGAGCGGGTTCCTGATATGGTCGGCAAGCAGGGCGAACTGCTCCATGTTCCGCTCAATCTGGGCGTACGCCTTTGATTTCAGGTCTTCAACCTCCTTCTGGGCGGTGATATCACGGACGACGGTGATGACCCGGGTGACCTCGCCGCGCTCGAAGATCGGGATCCGTATCTCCCGGAGGGTTATGATCCGGTCGCCAACCTTGAAGGACCGCTCTGATGTCAACGACCGCCCGGTCCGTACGACCCGTTCGTACTGTTGCCTTGTAGTGGGCGAGAGGAACGGCAGGACGGAAAAGAGGTTCTTCCCGGCGACGTTCGTCTCCAGCCCGAGTTCTTCGCACCAGGCGACGAAGGCGTCATTCGCAAGGAGGATGGTGAGCCCGGTATCGACGACAGTGACGGCGTCGGTGATGGCATCAAGGACGATCTGGTAGAGGTTCTCTGACTCCCGGAAGACATACTCTGACTGCTTGCGCTCAAGCGCACCGGCGATGATATGGACGGCCGCATCCAGGAGCGCGACATCCTCGTCCGCGAACCGACCGTCGGTGTCCCGGTCAACCCCGACAAACCCGACGACTCTCGTCTCCAGCCGGAGCGGGACCATCAGTGTCGCGGTAATGCCGCGCCGCTTCAGGAACTCGCGCTCCCGCCCGGGCATCCGCCGATCCCGGGGTTTCCCATCCACAAGTACGGTCTCACCCTCCAGGATCCGCACGGCCCACCAGGGGAGATCGCTCGTGAGAAACTTCTGAAACTCCCCACGACCGGGCTTCTGCCCGGGCATGCACCACTCGTGCGTTGTCCCGAGCAGCGTCCTGGGATCGTTGAAGAGGGAGAGAGAGGTCCTGCATGCCCCGCACGCGCGGCCAAGGTCCTCGAGCGAATCATCGATTGCCATATCGATCCGCGCGGGATCCATGAAACGTGCGGGCATTGCAGCGATAGCCCGCTCGAGGTCGCGGCGGTGACCGGATGCATTCTCCGCCGTTCGCTGCATGGTGACGTCGAGACAGGAGAGGAGGAGCCAGGTATCAGCGGTCTTGGGATCACGGACGGTGCTGACCGAGATCCGGGCATCAAAGAGCGACGAGTCTTTCCGCTGGGCAACTACCGTCCCGCCCCACCGTCTAGTGGAGAGGGCACAGCCCATGCAGTCCGGCCCATCCCTCCGGGAGAGCCAGAGGAGGTCTGCAGGCTTTCCAACCAGTTCCTGGCGGTCATAGCCCCAGGTGGCAAGCAGCGCCCTGTTTGCAAAGGCAATACGTCCCTGCTGGTCGACGATGCAGATCCCGGAGAGTGAGGCCTCGATCACCTGCTCAAGCATCGCGGAAGTAACGCCTGAACTGTCAAACAACATCCCGGCGGCGGCAGTATCCTCTCCGCCCCGGCGGTCCCGAGGCCGTAGAGGTTCAACGGCCGGGGGGGTGTTTATCATTTGTGGTTCCATACCCTGATCGTCCCGGGACGGCAGACCCGGACTGCCGCCCCTCGCTGCTCCGGATGGGGCAGATGCTGCCGCGTCCCGGATCCTGGTCCGGAAGGAGCCGGACCGGATGGTTGATTAATCCATGGAGGTGTATAATATCCTTTCTATTCGGGTTGCAGCACCCCCGGCCCGCGCGAAACCACAGGCGAGCTGTCAGGCGTCTGTCTCCCGCATCTGCGAGTAGCCCCGGTACATCACCAGGAGTGCGGTGCCTATCACCAGGAAGACAGCAAGCGAGACCCAGGGTCCGGCCTCTGCCGGGATGAGATTCGTGATATAATCGATGCCGAGAGCGATGGCAAAACTCCCAATAACCCCACCGATAGTGATGCAGGAGAGCACCTCTGTCTTCGTCATCCCAAGCATCCTCCCGACGATTGAGCCGACGATGCTCCCCGACCCGTCAAAGGGGATGCTTACGAAGATGATGAGACCAAGAAAATAGAACCGCTCAAGCCACGGCCGCCGGTCCAGGTAGGTCCTGCCCGCCGCCATGAAGCGCTGGATCCACGGGCCGACGTAAGGGATGCGCAGGACCAGCGGAAAGTTCCAGGCCATGAAGAGCCCGCCGGCAAAATCCAGGAACGCCAGGGTGAACGCGATCAGCCACCAGGGGATGCCCAGGAGAATACCGGCCGGGATGATCGTCTCCCGGCCAAGCGGCGGGACGACGTAGGCGACCATCATGCAGAAGAGCAGGAGCCACTGCTCTGTCGGGAGAATGAGACCCGCTCCGACGAATACGACTCCGCAGAGCAGGAACGGGACCGAGACCTTCAGCCAGCCCGGCCGGTCATCGGACCCCCCATCGCTCCTGACGCCGACCCGCTGCATGACTGCCGTCCCGGCCCGGGGTCACTCCCCCTCTCCGGCG
>NZ_DAQR01000128.1:1189-11375 GCF_002502935.1 Methanoculleus sp. UBA413 | reverse complement strand
ATCGATGCATTCTCCGGCCGTTCTCCCCTGACCTCCCAGCCGTTCAATCTCGGGGATCCGCCGCTTGCTTCGAGCCAGGTGAAGAGAGCAGTGCACGTGAGCACGACCGTCGCAACGAGGAGGATGACGCCGATGAACGCAAGAACCGCCACGATGATCAAACGTCTGTTGACTTTCGACTTCATGATCTCCTCTATGCTTTTCACCCAATCTCGCTGAAATAGGATCGTCCTATTTCCATTCACCTTTGTTGATGTATTCTGCTCCCGATTCCTGTACCGCCCAAAATCATAGGGTCGCCGGGGTCCCGGGGCGGCATCCCGCTTATAGCGCAGGCGTGTTCGCCATCGTCACCAGGGGTTTCCCGTCACCGGAAGAGAGTTCCAGCGTGCCGTTCCAGACCCAATACGTTCTCGCTTCTCCGAACATCGACTCGATCATCTCCCGTGATTCGCTCGCCTTTCCGGGATCATCATCTTCCGCAATAAGCATGGCGACGGGGCCGAATGATATCGATGAGTCGTCTGCATCGTACTGCGCAAATAACTGAATTCCGTGGATGATTCCGGTGATCATACCGTCCGGCATAAACAGTATCAGGTCGTACGTCCCCTCCGGTGTCAGGAGGCCGGGTCCATCCGCCGCCCGGTGCTGTTGCAGATACCAATCGACCGAGACCAGTGAAGGGGGCATCCGGGTAAACGACATGATGGAGTGACCGTTCTCGTTCATGATGTCGAGTTGAGCCCCGATTATCCGGTAACCGTGCGCCTGTTTCAGGAGCGAGGAGTACCATTCGGGCAGTTCGACCCATCCCTCCGCCGGCCCGAACCGAATGGTATCCCCGGACGCTTCATATGTCCCGCAGTAATCGGTGCCCGCGGCGGTCCCCCGGAACTGGCTTTCACCCAGAAACTGCAATGAAATCTGGTCGGTACCGGGGTCCTGAACGGCCCCTCCCGTATCGTTCCGCGGGGACCAAAGATACCACGCTTTTCCTTGGAGCGGTTGTGTCTGACTGGTGAAGGAGAGGATCTCCCTTCCGGATGCATCGAACAACCGGAGGCAGTCTCCGTCTATTGTGTAGGCTCTCGTTTTCTGGAGCAGTGTGAAGAACACTTTCTCTTGGTCGAGCACCTCAGGGGTCGAGGTCATCTTTGTCGATTCTATGTCGTGGATCCTGAGCGTGCTGCCGGAGAGGTCATGGCCGCCGAAGAAGATGTTGCACCCGGAGGTGCCGCTGACCCGCCCGGCGTCGGTGAACGCGATGATTGGGTCCGTTTTCTCGATGACGGGGACCTCTCCTTCCTCCGTCCAATAGGAGGTAAGATGCCATGACCGCCCGGATAGCGGGGATTGATTATCATTCGCCAGCAACGATGGGTTTCCGTCCGGCGGCAATCGAGTATCGTCCCGGGCCCCTGCAGAGTGCGTGAAAACGAGAACTCCCAGGCAGACGACGAATACGAGCAGTCCGGCGAGAGCGACCCTCACGGCCCGCCGGGAGTTCTTTCGCATGGGTTCGCCCGTCAAAGATAAAGCCCCCCGGGAGTGACATGATATTCGGCCGGGATCGGGATGAACCCGGATGCTGTGCCTGGCACGGTCGCATTCACCGTCGTCGTCCAGACGTTCTCCTTTATCAGGTGTTTCATGCCTCCGCCTCCCTGGTACCTGAGGTTGAACGTGATCGGGGTGGCGTTCTCCGGCGGCGGGATGAAGCCGTCGAGGAAGACGACCGTGGTGTAGGTCCCGCCCGATGACCGGCTGAATTCTTCGACGCTCACATTTTCAGGGGTCGCAAGCACGGGCACGAGCAGCCGGGGTTCTTCTTTCTTCTCGAACTCACCAGACGATACGGAGATACCGGGCCCGTAGCCGTCCGTGGTCGTGAACGCAAGCATCTTCCCATACGGCGTCTCCCGGATCGCCGTCCGCCATCCGAAGGCCTGATAACGACTAGTAAGCACCTCCTCCGACATCGCCGGAACACCATCCACATTCGCCGGGATCGGGACCATGACCGTGGCGGTGCCGTTCACGGCAAGACTGGATAGGCCGGTGATCTCGATCGCGTAGGAGTTATTCGGTGAGATGATCTCGACGAACCCAACAGCAAGGAAGATGAGGAAGATCATCAGGGCGAGGATGCAGACCGCGGCGAGCCCGATCAGTATAGCTTTCCGGATTTTCTTACGTTGCTCGTTCATCATTTCACCAAAAAAGGTTTTGGTTAGTGTGTCGCGTACTCGACGAGACCCATGTTATACTTGAGACCCTCTTTCAAGAGATCTTTGGTTGTCGACTTGACCCAGTCATCTTCTCCCCACCCAAAAGGAATAGTCACAATCTTCAATTGAAGTCCAGAATACCTTGCTGAAGAGTAGGATGCTAGAGATCGCGCACTCGAAGCGGGGTCAGATATTACGACCCAGGTATTAGGGGCCGACACAAGAGCCGCTTTAAACCCATACTCAGGATCGGTGAACTTTTCCTGCACGTATCCCTCATAAAGGGTATGCGTCGCCAGCTGTGCCGGATCGGCTACACCCTGAGTATGCCACGGCATGGACAGATCGCTCATATAATGCATCGACCAGGATAGGCACCGCCAGGCAGACTCACTATAGGGGTTCGACCTCATCTGGGTCCTCGCTTCATTTGCGTAATAACTGCATTTATCCGGGGCGTTGCTGAAGAATGGGGCACCGTCCAGATAGTGCTCGACCATCTGCTCAAGACCCCAGGTATCTGGGTCTCTCGAGTTTGCATCCAATATTTTTGTCTGTGAATATCCCCAGCCCCTCTTTTGCCCGGCAATCCCAGCAAGGGCATTGTGAACCCCGTCAGGATTCTCACCAATTGCACCACCCCACATGGGGCTTATCTGACGAGAAGTGTCCGGACAATAGTAGGTAAACACACTGGCGATTACCGATGCCAGTAGTTCCCGCTTTTCTGTCTCTTCCAGCGCTGACGTTCCATCCCAGATCTTCTTCAGTTCTGCGGTGGTCTCCTCAAATTTGCTCTCTGAGTATGTCTCCTCTAACGCTTTGAGCACTATCGTTTGCTCATCGGGGGATAGGTGCGCGTAATGATCAAGCGCCGCCTCATCTTGCAGAAATGAACGCTCAAGAGTAACCTCCCCTGCGCTCGCTGTCGATATAAGTGCTACACAAAGCAGCACTCCCAAGAGGATGGATATTCTTCCAATCCTGCGTAGTTCATTCATGATTGTTCTCCTCGATTCCTTCCAGGAGGCAGAAGAGGCACACATTTTAAGTACACGGAATGCGTACATTCCCTTTGCCTCCGGGCATGCGGGGCTCTATCATCTGGGCGTCAACCGTGGATGGAGGGACCCCCGCGCACACTCGGGCACCGCACGCGGCACCCGGTACGCTTTTAGGTCATTAGAACATATAAAACCCGCAGCAATCCGTCGGATTTTTCCGAACAATACAAAAATGTTTCTATAGGATGACCATCCACAGATTGGCTACCTACCCAGCGGGTGTATTCCGGACGAGTCCGCTTCGTAAGGGGCTATACGTGCAAAACCAGGCTTTCCGTGAGCCGTGCTGCACGTCGACGGCAGCACCACCGCCACGGGATCGGATCGCCCTCACCATCCGGGACCGGATCGCAAAGTTTAAGGTTTATTCGGTCAGAACCGAATGACGACATCGGGTTTTATAAGATTTCCCCTCGAATTCGGGTTTAGTTCCGGGTGCGAGAACGCCCGGGCGCACCTTGAGGGATACTTATGAAACAATGGTTATTCATGCTGGCAGCACTCTTCCTGCTCGCGGCTCTGCCTGCTGCCGTCAGCGCCGCACCACCTGCGCACAACTATGACTGTTCTGATACGACGCCAACAGCCTACGACGCACAGGTGGATCAGGCTGCGATGGGCTACTCCAGCTCGTCGTCCATGAACGCACACGCATCGACGGCCTACAGTACGTTCAGGTCGGATGCTATATTCTTCTTCAATGGCCACGGCCTCTACTACGACGACTCGCATAAAGGCGGTGGAATAAAGTTCTCCTCGGAATCCTGGATACTGGCCGACACCGACGGTCACTACCCGGGAAACGACCAGTATTACATCGCTGATTACGGGACCGATATCAGGGATGTCCTGCTCGCGGTTTACCTCGCCTGCTATTCGTCGCACGACAACCAGTACAACGGGGATCTCCTCCAGCAGACCATGAACAAAGGAGCAGACATCTGCCTGGGGTTCGACGGCGAGGTCGAGGTCGAAAACGGAAAATGTTGGTCAGGGAGCTTCTGGGACCGGGTGCGAAACGGGGAGACCGTTGCAAGCGCCGCAAGCAACGCAAAGGACGACTGCTACTGGCACTGGCCAATCGGCTACTGGGGAGTGGACACCTACGAGATCTCCGGCAGTTACAACAGTTGCCTCACTCCCGCTCGCTACGGAGTCTACTAATAAACTAATAATGGTGGTTCAACTATGAAACGGATATACATCCTTGCAACGCTCTGCCTCATTATCGCGGTCTCGGTCGCGGCAGCGGCTGACATCAACGCTCCGATCGGAGTAGATACTGCGAAAGAAAAAGCACAGGACTTTCTTAATGCACCCGATGCAACCATCCAGTACCAGAAGACCGAGCGCCCCAATCAGGGAGAGTACTACGTCTTTGGCATCGGAGACGGACAGGTTTACGTCAACGCCCATACCGGGGCTGTTGAGCGCGCCACGTTTGACTCTGCACGGAAGGATTCCCACGAGATCCGGCTGGATCAGGCCGCAGCCGAAGCGGCGGCAAGGGCCTACGCTGAAGAGAAGTACAGCGGTTTTGCGGAGAAGAGTATGCGGCTTATCGAGTCGAACCTGGTCTCTCACGGCGATGCAGGCAGCGAATATTTGTACATCTGGAGGGAAGAGAAGAACGGTGTCCTCACGCCGAACACGGTTGTCGTAAACGTCAACCCCGGTACCGGCGAGATCGTCTCGTACATCGGGATCCGGCGGGAGATCAAATGCCCGCTTGAGCCGGCACTCTCCCGGGACGAGGCGCTGAAGGTCGCGGCCGGGCAGTTCCCGGGAATCCGGGTGACCGATGCAACGGCCAACCTCACCGTCGAGTACACCCGGCCGGACGCACAGACGCTGACGTGGGTGATCACGATGAAAGGCGAGCCGGAGGGTGACGTCCTCCAGGGAGGGCTCATCGTCATCGATGCACGGGCAGGAGAAGTGCTGATGGTGAGCCCATACCTCTAAATTACTTCTTTTCCTACGTGGTAACAATGCACTCGAAGACGTGGGTATGGGTTGGCCTCTGCGCCGTTCTCGTTCTTGCCGCGGCGAACCTTGCCATACTTGCGGCCTTTCCCCCGGAGCAGGGACACGTGCAGGAACCGCTCAAGCGGGCGAACTGGATACTGCCGTTCGGGCCGGGGTTCGAGTACCCCGGCTCCTACGAAAGCCCGGTCATCGTCTACGACGGAGCGAACGAGACCTGGCACCTGCGGAACGTTACTGCCTACAACCGGGCAATCAACCTCGGCGAACGCTACAGCCTCGACCCGACCCGCCCGGAGGATATCCGGTACACGCCTGATATCGCAATCGAGGGCGACAAAATCAGCCTCGACTTCTTCATACGGAACCTTGCGGGCGAAGACTGCGCCCGTGCCGACCTTGCCGTGGCGACGGAGATCACGAGCCTGAACGCCACCACCGGGTTCCCGACGGGGGATATCCTCCCTGGCATCGCGACGACGCTGCCCATCGATAACCTCGCCGCCGGTGAGTGGCGGGAGGTGCGGGTGACGGCGGACCTTCCAAGACCCGGGCAGGAGGTCCTCTACATGACGGTCGATCTCACCGCCCCGTACGCCTTCACGACCCCGAACGGCACGCCGATCGCCTTCGACCTTCGCATGACGAGTATCGCCGATTCGGATCCCACACCTTCCGATGATGCCCCGGACCTCGATTACACCAGGGTCCGCCTTCCCCGGGCATCGGCAACGTTCATCGTCACGGAGATAGATGCACCGGAACCGGTCCCGCCACCGATCGCCAGGACCGGTTGAGAAGAACCGCACACCCTATTCTTCCGGTCAGTATGTCATATCCGGTCGTACCAAAACCCAGGATGGTTTCGAAACGCTTATCTATTCCGGCAGAAGAATACCGGATCATTTCCGGCCAGACCCATTGCAGGAGAGATTTCAACATGATAGAGATCACACTCGACCGGGACGACATCACCGCTCTCGCCTCCGACACCCGGGTCGCCATCCTCAAAGCGCTTGATTCCCGGCCCATGACGGTGAGCGACCTTGCTGACCGGCTTGGTCTTGCCCGGTCGACCGTCCATCAGCACCTCACCGTCCTCGCCGACGCAGATCTCGTGGCCCACGAGAACGCCCTGAAATGGCGGGACTACACCCTGACGAAGAGAGCCAGGCGGCTCCTTCATCCCGGAAAGGACCACCGGATCATCTTCCTCCTCAGCACGTCCCTTGTTGCCATGACGGCCGGGGTGCTTCTCGTCGCCTCGTTCCTCCGCGGTTTCGCCGTCCAGGGGGGAAGCGCCGTCCGGGAACCCCTCCTCCTCTACGCGGGCGAGGCGCTTCTTGGCGTGACGATCGCGCTCTGGTACCTTGCGGTGCGGTGCCAGAGGGATAGCTTCCCATGCCGGGGGTAACTGCTGGGTTTCCCCCGCTCACCCGCCGCTCCCAAACAACCCCCGGAACTGTTCCGCAAGGTCCATCGCCGCCGCCTCCCCGGGTTCGACCCAGGTGTAGTCCTCGTGCTCCGGACTGAGGCTGACCCCGGTCCTGTCGGCATCGCAGGCCATGATCAGGTAGGCGATTCTCTTCGTCGGGAGGTCGAGTTCCCCGGCGCCCGCGACGTGCCTGAGGGTGACCAGCATCCCGGTCTCTTCCCTGGCCTCCCGCCGGAGGGCACGGTCGAAGGTCTCGCCGGGGTCGAGCGTCCCTCCGGGGAGGTCCCACTTCCCCGGGTTGATAGGGTCGTCGGCGGCACGCTTCAGGAGGAGAACCCTCCCAACGCCGTCCCGGATGAGCGCTGAGACAGCGAGGTAGAACGGTTTTTCGGGCATACGGCGAGATAGATCCCTGCCGATAGAAAAACCTCTCCTGCGGCAGAACCGTAAAGAGTCATCAGAGCCCACACTGGTGGGTCAAGAGGGAGCGCCCCTATTCATGAGTGGGATGGTCACGGATTTCCTGGTTGTCGCCGACCAGATCTTCATTCTGGTGCTGCTGATCGCCGCCGGCTACGTCGCCGTCTCCACAAAGATCATGGACCCCCGGGCCACCCGGGGGCTCTCCGGGCTCCTCATCAATATCACCATCCCGGCGCTGATCATCGCTTCCATGCAGGTGCCCTTCACCCCCGCACGCCTCGCCGGCGCCGAGACCCTGCTCCTCGCGACCGGGGTCTTCTTCGTCTTCTCGTTCGCCGTCGCCTGGGCCGCCTCGAGGGCGATGCCGATGACCTCCTCGGAGAGGGGAGTTTTTGAGTTCGCGATCGTCTTCGGGAACGTCGGGTTCATGGGGTTCCCGGTCGCCCAGACGCTCTTCGGCGCTGACGCCCTCTTCTACGTCGCCATCTTCAATCTCGTCTTCAACGTCCTCGTCTTCTCGGTCGGGATAGCGATGCTCACCGGGGAGCGGGAGGGGGGATTTGACGCAAGACTGCTTGCAAACCCCGGGATCGCCGCCTCTGCCGCCGGGTTCCTCCTCTTCCTCGGGTCGGTGGAGATCCCAAGCCCGTTCATCGATGCGATCGGCCTCCTCGGCGGGGTGACCACGCCGCTTGCGATGATCATCGTCGGGGCGATGCTCGCGACGTTCCCGGCCCGGGAGATGGTCGGGGACTGGCGGATCTGGGCGGCGAGCGCCGTCCTCCTCCTCGCGGTCCCGGTGGCCTACTGCTACCTCTTCTCCCCGGTCTTCTCTGACCCCCTCATCAACGGGGTCATGATCACGATGGCCGCGATGCCGGCCGCCGCAAACACCGCCATCTTCGCGGAGCAGTACGGCGCCGATGCCCGCCTTGCGTCGCAGATCGTCTTCGTCTCGACGATCGGGTCGCTTGTCACGATCCCGCTGATGACGACGGTGCTGCTGTAGGGCGGGAGATGGTCGACCGGGATGCAGACAATCTTTCCCCGTTGCAGGCACTGTTCAAACCGATACTTCATCGTTCCTCCTCGATCAGGACCTTTCCCGCAAGAATCCGCTCGTAGAGAGCCGGATCGGTCGCCTTCAGGGACCGAAACTCTCCGGGCGTGAGGATGAGCGGCGATATCTCGCGGTCGAGCCCGGCCTCGACCACGGCGATGCTCTCTGCTGCAGCCCTTGCATCACCTGTCTCGATGAGGAGATCGATATCACTCTCATGGGTGTCGTCACCGGTCGCCGTGCTCCCGAAGAGGATCACCCTCGTTACGTCGCCCCGCAGGCGAAGGATCAGCGGGTTGAGTTCGATGAGTGTGGCACAGATCTTCAATTCACGGAGGAGCGGGCTCTCCATCGCTGCCCAATAGACCACAAGGCGCCCACGCTCTTCACGGTGCACCAGACCCGCCTCTGCCAGGCGAGCAAGCGTCTCACTGGCCGAACCCACTCCTATCCCAAGCAGCCGGGCGAGCTCGCGGACATAGTAGCCGTCGTGATAGTGTCTGCCCAGGAACCGGAGAAGCGTGAACGAGGCTCCGGAGAGTATGTTCATATCATCGAACATATGTTCAGATTTTTGAACGATTCCTATGTTAACCTGCCGGTGCGACCCTCAGGTCCGCGGGAACGTACCTGCACAGCAGTCACACCCCCGCCCGTGAACAGGGGACCAACCTGCTCACGCAGGCAGTAAGTCCCCTGGCCCTGGTGATTTACCGACCCGACAAAGGTCACCGGGGGCCGGTGAAACCCCGGCGGGAGGGGCTTCCTGCCAGGGCGGCAGAGCCTCGCCGGGCTGGGTTCCTCAGTGGTCACGGGGCTGTCCCGGCGCCCTCGGTTGCCTCAACCAGGTACCACCCGAGTCTCCTCTCCAGGTCGTCCTGCTCTCCTTGCGAAAGCGTTGACTCCCCAGCATAGATCTCTCTGACTTCTGTAACAAACCGGGTCTTCTCTTCCTCTGAGAGATTCGTGGTGGCATCCCTGATAAAAGCCCAATCCTCCTCGCTCGGTTCACATTTCTCCGGTTCGATATCCCTCCACGACGAGGGGATCGGGACGCCCTGCGGCGGTACCTGGTCTCCAGTTATCACGATGACGGTCATCTTCCCCGCCTCCCAGGGCTCTTCGGTCGGGGTCGGTTCCACCACCAGAACCTGTACAGCGCCCGCACCCGGTGCGTGGAGGAAGAGCAGGCCCGCGAGCAGCGCCGCCAGGAGAGGGAAGAGGAGCCACGCGCCTGCTCGTCCCTTCATCTCACCCACCTCCCGGGAGGTGGCCGGTGGAGCACGGGCGCCGCCCGTGCTCCGGTCTTCTGGTCCACTGCCGCTGGTCCCGGGGAAGAGACCGGCGGCATCCGCTCAGGCAAATCGAATCGCATACGTCCTGCTTCCCGGCATGCCGGGGTAGCGGCAGCCACGCGGGAGAAGTCAACGTGCTTCTATATACCTTTTATGCGCCACGGGCCAGAAACCAGGGCCGCGCCGGGTAATTGACAAAACCAACCGGATGCCTCATCAATCCAGAGATCGTCAGCCGATCATCAGCCCACCCCTCCCGGTGCACGCCGCCGTTCCCGGAGATAGAGGATGGGAAATGATGCGATACCGACAAGCACGATTGCCTGGAGAAGGGGAGTAACCGGATACCCCAGCACCAGGTAGCGCAGGAGGAGAATCGCGGCCGCTATGACGTAGAAGACAACCGATCGTGCGAGAGTGATGCGACGCTCGCCGCCGTCGATGAAGACAATCCGCACCAGGAGTATGCCGATGACGACGAGGGCAGGGAACCAGAAGGTCTGGCTGAGGAATATGCAAGGGATGCGGAGAGATAGATCAGGAGGATCACGACGATGAGAGCGGTATCGACCGCCTTCCCGGCAACGACCCTTCTCCGCTTCCTACCCTCCTCTCCCTGTCCCTTCGACCCGAGGACATGGCGGAAGATGCTCATGGGGTTTGGATCGGCTAGATTCTCCTTTCGCCTGTAC
>NZ_DAQR01000128.1:723-872 GCF_002502935.1 Methanoculleus sp. UBA413 | reverse complement strand
GATATCCAATAGACTGCCCCAATTGAGCGCCAGAATCCTCTTTGACGATGGGATCGATCTTCGTCAGAACCTGATACCCCCCCTGCAATAACCCGGTATTCAGCCGGGATAAACACGGACTCTGTGCCCGGAACAATCGCGTTCACCGT
>NZ_DAQR01000128.1:0-362 GCF_002502935.1 Methanoculleus sp. UBA413 | reverse complement strand
TGGTCCCGGTAGCCCCACTCCCATGCCGACGGATTCCGTTCCTCGCCCCGGATGACTGCGTCGAGTGCGGGATGCCGTTCGAAGTCCTGCCCGGTCAGGGGAACGATCATGCTCTCTCCCGGCTCCGCTCTCTCCATGACGTAGAGCATCGGCTGCCCGCCTGAACTCTCGTAAGCATAGACGATGAGGGCGTCGGCGAGCATGAAGCCGAGGACGACGGCAACGACACCGACGAGGCCGCAGGCGAGAACGATTCCTGCCGTTTTGAGCGGGTTTCTGGATTTCGGACTCTTATCTTTTTCCATTCCGATAGCCACCTTTTTGACCCGATCCTAGGGGATCAGGGTGAGAAAGTAGTAATA
>NZ_DAQR01000125.1:15575-21112 GCF_002502935.1 Methanoculleus sp. UBA413 | reverse complement strand
CAGCCTGCCCGGCAGCCCATCACGGTCGGGGATACAAAATACGCCCTCTCCCGGCACCCGAAGGTGAAAGGGATCCTCACCGGTCCGAGCACGCTTGCGCACGGTCTTGCCGTCGAGACTCCGTTCTACCGGAACAAGGACGAACTGGTCCTGGACCTTGCCCAGGCGCTCGCGGTCGAGGCGGCGTACCTGGAGTCGGCCGGGGTCACGGTTCTCCAGGTCGATGAGCCCATCTTCTCCACGGGAGCCGCAAACATCGCCGTCGGCCTTGAGGCGGTGAACGCGATCGTCGCCCGGCTCAGGATCCCGGTCTGCCTCCATGTCTGCGGAGGTCTGTCAGCGGTCATCGACGACGTCCTCCAGGCGAACGTTGCGATATTTGACTTTGAGTTTGCCAATAACCCGGGGAACCTCGACCTGCTCTCGGAGAAGGACCTGCGCGGCCGGATGATCGGCTACGGCTGCGTGGACTCGGCAGACCCGGGCGTCGAGAGCGTCGAGACTATCCGAAAGCGTATCGAGGCCGGGGTCGACGTCTTCTCACCTGAGGCCATGCTCATCGACCCCGACTGCGGCCTGCGGATGCAGTCGCGCGACGCGGCGCTTGGAAAACTGAAGAATATGGTTGCCGCAGCAGGAATGGTCCGGGTCGGGTATACCGACTAGACCACCCTGCTCGTCGTCGAGAGTTCAAGACCCTTCGCAACGATGTGGTAAGGGATCACCCGCTGCGGCACGTTTGCGTCTTTGTATTTCTCGATGGCGAGCGTCCGCTCGACCTCGTTGCCGTGGATCTGCTGCCTGAGGGTGATGAAGATGTCGGCCGCACGCATCATCCGGACCTCCTCGGCGGGGCTGTGGAGACCGGTGTAGAGGAGGTAGATGATAGTCGCCCCCCGCTCGATGACCTCGTGGGTGTCATCAAGGACGAACCTGGTGGCCGCGTCGATCCCCCGCTCCCGGACCAGCGTGGAGAGGGAGTCCACGATGATCCGGTTTCCCTGCATGGCTCCGACGAGTGCCGCGGGGTCCATGCCCCGTGCGTCGGTCATCCCCTCCTGCGGCACGGTATCAAGCATCAGGTACGTCCCGTCCCGGTCTCCTGTCTCCCAGAACTGCCCTGCCAGGAGTTCAAGGCCGCTTAAGGGGGAGCCGGAGACGATGACGCGGGTGCGCGGCGGGAACCCGCCGTCGAGTGCAAGGTCCAGGCCCGCGATTCCTGTTGAACGTCTGGTTCTGTCTGCCACGTGGTTCTCCTCGGGTGTATCTCCGGGACTATGTATTCGCCGCCTTTTCTTTAATAGTACCTGATCCGGCCCGGTCTATGCGCCGGATCTGCAGTACTCTTCCCGGAGGCGCTTCCTGAGGAGTTTCCACCCGTTCACCCGTGGGATATCGTCGGCGATGATGACCCGGCGGGGGACCTTGTAGCCTGCGAGGTGGTCGCGGGAGAAGGCGATGATGTCGTCGGGCGCGATACCGTTGCCGGTGGCAGGGATCACCACTGCCACCGGGATCTCGCCCCGGCGCTCGTCCGGGCACCCGAAGACCGCTGCGTCGCGGACGCCCGGGTGCTGGACGAGGACGTTCTCGACCTCGGTCGGGTAGACCTTCCAGCCTGACATGACGATCATGTCCTTCTTCCGGTCGGTGATGTAGAGCATCCCGTCCTCATCCAGGTGGCCGACATCGCCGGTCAGGAACCAGCCGTCCGGGAGGAAGACGGCCGCGGTCTCCTCAGGCATCTGCCAGTAGCCGGAGGCCACCGCCGGGCCCCGGAGAGCGATCTCGCCGTCTTCACCGGTCCCGAGTTCCCTGCCGGGGTCGTCTGCGTCGACGATCTTCACCTCCGAGAACCCGACCGGCGTGCCGACGCTCCTGAATTCGTCGGCGGTCGCGTAGTGTTCGGGGCGGATGGCGGTCCCGGTCCCGACGACGATCGTCTCGGAGAGGCCGTAAGCGTTGACGACCGGGATCCCGAACCGTTCGTGGAAGGGTTTCCAGACACCGGGCATCAGGGGGCCGCCGCCGCTGATCATCACCCTGACGCTGGCAAGCGCCGTCTCGGTCCCGGGCGGGGTCTGGATGAGGGAGTGGATCACCGGCGGCATCCCGGCGACGACCGTGGCCCGGTATTCGCGGGCGAGGTCGAGGTAGCGGTCGAGGTCGAACCGCTCCATGACGACGTAGGTCCCGCCCGCCCGGAGGGTGGAGAGCCCCCAGCTTATCCCGACATGCCCCATCGGGTAGATCCCGAGGTAGACGTCGTCTGCGGTGATCCCGAGGACGTCCCGCTCGGCGTCCATGGCCGCGATCCAGTTGCCGTGGGTGAGCATGGCGCCCTTCGGCTTCCCGGTGGTGCCTGAGGTGTACTGGATCTGGCAGAGGTCGTCGAATCGGCAGTTGGCTGCACGGAGGTCGGCCGGCGCACTGAGGAGGTTCGCCCAGGTCTCCCCGCCGACGGGGATGACGTGCCGGAGGGTCGACGTCCGGTCCCTGATGCGGCCGACGAGGGCCGCCCCCTCCGCGTCGGTGATGACGGCCGTCGCCCCCGCGTTGCGGACGGCGTAGAGGACCTCGTCCTCCCGGTAGACCCGGTTTGTCGGGACCGCGACGGCGCCGATGCGCCAGAGGGCGAGGTAACTGATGAGGTACTCAGGCGAACTCTCCAGGTAGATGCAGACCCGGTCCCCGTGCTCGATTCCGAGGTCGAGGAGGCCGCGTCCGACCCGGGAGACCCGGTTCCGGAGGTCGGCGTAGGTGTAGGTCTCTCCCTGGGAGGGGACGACGAGAGCGGGTTTTTTGGGGTTATGGGCGTTGGCGTCGAGAAAGGTTGTACAGTTCGGCATGGACGGGCTCCGTTCGGCATGTGTGCGCTTTGATGTATATACTTGTGCATGGGCCTGTAAATAGGTTGCCCCGATGGGGGTGGCGGATCATTTCACCTTACCTTGAGGGTGCGTGGGAGTGATCGCCGGTCTCACGCGAAGAACGCGAAGACGCGAAGGGGACTGCCTCCACCCATGACCAAACTTCGCGCGCTTCGCGGCTTCGCGTGAGATAATGCACAAGGGTAACGAACAAGGCCTCACGCTGGAGGGCGCGAAGCCTTGACGCCCGTTCGGCCCTCTCCTCCGCGCCCTCCTGCGTGCGACCGGCGAATCCCCACACACCCGTACCACTGGCGGGAGGTTAGCCCTCCTGCCAGCCCCGGAGGAGCCGGGACGACCTGTGCGAATAAAACACAAAGGCCAAATCCCGGCGCGGGAAACGGGTGTCAAGAGTAGATCAGCGTGCATTTACTGCGTTCCTGGATACTGAAGGCCGGATTTCCGATTTTGTTCCTTGTCCTTGTGCAGCCGGCGTGCGCCGGGCTGTACACCGACTCGTGCGGGATGGTATGGACGGATACCTGCGTTCCGTTCGAGCGGGACAACGAGACGGCCTACTATGAGGAACTTGCCGCGTCCTTTGCGCCTATCGCGGACAACCTGACAGAGGCGCCCGATCTCGGCAACCTCTCCTGGAGCGACGCCTTCAGCGAGATGTGCACCTATATGGAGGAGCGCTACGCCTTCACGGAGTGGCGCGGCGTCGACTGGGATCTGCTCTACGCGACGTATGCCCCCGGGATCGCGGATGCCGAGAAGAGCCAGGATGCTGCCGCGTACTACCGCACACTCCGTGAGTTCGCGTCCGCCATCCCGGACGGGCACGTCATAATCTTCTCCCCTGATGACTTCGGGGCGAAGTATGCCGATATCGGCGGAGGCTACGGGTTTGCCGTCGCGAGGCTTGACTCGGGCGAGGTGATCGCGACCTACGTCGCGGACGGGAGCGATGCAGAGAAGGCGGGGATCCGGTTCGGCGATGAGGTGGTCTCGTGGAACGGCCGGCCGGTCGGGGAGGCGATCGACGCGACATCGATCATCTGGGCCCCGGTCAAGCCTTCGACCACTGAAGGAATCCTCCTCCAGAAACAGCGGTTCCTGACCCGGGCGCCGGTTGGAGCCGGGGTGACCGTCGGGATAGCCGCTCCGGAAGATTCGGCCCCCCGTACGGTCAACCTGACCGGGGCGGAGGACGGCTACGATACCCTCATCCGGACGAGCATCTTCCTCGGCCGCGAGGCGAACGACGTGGAGGCCGGGACGGGGGCGGAACTCAAAGCGATGATCTCGAACGACACTGTGACCTGCCGGACCCTCTCCGGGGGCATTGTCTATATAGCGATATACGAAGAGGCCTACGATGCGTACCAGCCTTTCAGGGCGGCGGTGAAGGACGCGATCGCGAAGGACGCTCCTGGCATCGTCATCGACCTCCGGTTCAACAGGGGCGGGGATGACAACCTGGGATCCGCCTTAGCAGCCTGGTTCGTGGACCGGCCGGTCTTCTATGAATACGGCACCTCGTACGACCCCGGGACCGGGGAGTTTCCGGTCCTCTGGGAGTCCTGGACACAGCCCCGGCCCGACCGCTACATGGGCCCAGTCGCGGTCCTCGTCAGCCCGTATACCATCAGCACGGGCGAGGGTCTCCCGAAGGTCTTTGCCGGGTCCGGGACTGGTGCGATCGTCTCGTGGTACGGAACGAACGGCGCGTTCGGTATTGTGTCGCCCGGACCGGTGCTGCCCCCCGGGATCATGACAGCCTTCCCGGCGGGCGCGTCGCTCGATGAGAACGGCAGGATCCAGGTGGACAGCAACGCGTCGATGATCGGCGGGGTTGCCCCGACGGTGCGGGTGCCGCTTGATGCGGATACCCTGGCGCGGGCGATGGCCGGGGAGGATGTCCAGCTCACCTACGCGGTCGAGTGGCTCGAGGCGCAGGCAACGAACGGAACCGTCCCGGCGGCGGCACCTGGGTTGGCGGTCCCGCTCGCGGCGGTTGCGGTTCTCATGATCTGGTACGGCCGGCGGTAGTTACAAAAAGAGTCCTCCGGGGGTATCCCCCGGAGCATCCGTTCACTGGTATTCAGGCGGCTGCACTTCTTTCGGGAGCCCGCCCTTGAAGTGCTGCTGCACCTTCGCGTAGTACTGCCGCACCCGCTCGTTCATCGTCGCGTGCACCTTCTCCCGTGCCCGGTCAAAGTGGGAGGTGTTCACGAGGGGGGCGCCCTCCCGCATGGCGAGCATGGCCGCCTCCCGGCAGAGCCCATCGAGATCTGACCCGACGAACCCCTCGGTCCCGGTGGCGATCTCCTTAAGAAGGCGGTCCCGCACGGGATCATCGAGGTTCATCTTCTGCTGGGTGAGGAGGTCGACGATCTTCTTCCGCCGGAGGTAGCGCTGGAGCCCCTCATCATTGCTCGTCGTAATCGCGGCACGGCGGGTCTTCATGTCTTCGACGCTCACGTGGCCATCGGTCCCGGCATCCAGGAACAGGTCTTCGAGTTCGTCCTCAGAGAGACCCTTCGTTATCTCGACGAGGTCCTCTATGGCAGAGCCTTCAATCGGCATGTAGCGGGTGTGGATCGCGAGGATCTTCGCCCTGTCGTCCCGGCCGGGCTCCCCGATGTAGACGAGCCGGTCGAA
>NZ_DAQR01000125.1:9514-15435 GCF_002502935.1 Methanoculleus sp. UBA413 | reverse complement strand
GATGTAGACGAGCCGGTCGAACCGTCCGGGCCGGAGCAGCGCCGGGTCAACCATATCGGGCCGGTTCGTCGCGCCCATCACCACCACGCCCCGGAGCTCCTCGAGACCGTCGATCTCGGTCAGGATCTGGTTCAAGACGCTCTCGATGACGCGCGACTCGGAACCCCCGCCCCGTGCGGGTGCAAGCGCGTCCAGTTCGTCGAAGAAGATGATGGACGGCGCCACCTGCCGGGCCTTCTTGAAGACCTCCCGGACCGCCCGCTCGCTCTCTCCGACCCATTTTGAGAGGAGCTGGGGGCCCTTGACCGGCACGAAGTTCGCCCCACTCTCGCTTGCGATCGCCTTTGCGATCAGGGTCTTTCCGGTCCCCGGCGGGCCGTAGAGGAGGACACCCTTCGGGGGCTCGATACCGAGGTCGTCAAACTGTTCACGCCGGGTGAGCGGGAACTCCACCGCCTCGCGGATCTCCTGTTTCGCCTCATCAAGCCCGCCGACGTCCTCCCAGGTGGTGTGGGGGACCTCAAGGAGGATCTCCCGCATGGCGCTCGGACCCACATCGCGGAGGGCTTCGCGGAAGTCCTTGCTCACAACCTCCATCTTCTCGAGGGTCTCTGCCGGGATCTCCTCGGCTTCCATATCGATCTCGGGGAGGTAGCGCCGGAGCGCCTTGATCGCCGCCTCACGGGCAAGGGCGGCGAGGTCTGCCCCGACAAACCCGTGGGTCTGCTGGGCGATGTAGCCGATATCCACGTCGTCCCCAAGCGGCATACCGCGGGTGTGGATCTGGAGCACCTGGGCCCGGTCGTCCTCAGGCGGGACCCCGATCTCGATCTCCCGGTCAAACCTTCCGGGACGGCGGAGGGCCGGGTCGATGGCGTCGAGCCGGTTCGTGGCCCCGATCACCACGACCTGCCCTCGTTCCTCAAGCCCGTCCATCATCGTGAGGAGCTGGGCCACCACACGCCGCTCGACCTCCCCCGTCACCTCCTCGCGCCGGGGGGCGATGGAATCGAGTTCATCGATGAAGATGATGGCGGGCGCGTTCTGCCGGGCCTCCTCGAAGACCTCGCGGAGCCGCTGCTCGCTCTCGCCGTAGTACTTCGATATCACCTCGGGCCCCGCAATCGAGATGAAGTGTGCCCCGCTCTCACTTGCGACCGCCTTTGCGATGAGGGTCTTTCCCGTCCCCGGCGGGCCGTAGAGGAGGACGCCCTTCGGGGGCTCGATCCCGAGTTTTCTGAAGATCTCCGGGTGGCGCATGGGGAGTTCGATCGTCTCGCGGACCCGCTGGAGCTCGTCTTTGAGACCGCCGACATCCTCGTAGCTGATCCTCTTGACGCCCTCAAACCCGGCTGCCGGCTTCTCGGAGAACTCGATCTTGGTGTTCTTGGTGATGATCACCGCGTTCTCCGGCTCGATCATCACGGCCTTGAACGCGACGAGCTGGGGCTGCATGAACGGGAGCCCAGCCTGGATCGGCACGGAATCGTTCTTCATGACCGGGAAGTCGATCAGTTTGTTGACGGCGTTGCTGAAGTTGATGGGGAGCTGTTTCGGGAGGTCCTCCGGGGGCGCGAGTACCACCAGTTTCGCCTCGACCTCCTCGTCCAGCGTCCGTATCTTCACCCGGTCCCCGATGCTGGCACCGGTATTGAGCCGGGTGAAATTATCGATCCTGACCTTACCCTGGTGCCAGTCGTTCACCATGGCACGCCAGACCTTGGCCACGGTCGGGCGCTTCCCTTCGATGATGACGAGATCTCCCGGGCTGAGCCTGAGCTGCAGCATGGTATCAGGGTCAAGCCGTGCCTTGCCCGCGCCCTGATCCTCCGGATAAGCGCTATCCACTTTCAAGTATATCTCGGGCATTACCTCTAGTTCTTATATTTCGGGGATTTATAAGTACTGGAGACGCATGAACATACTTCTCTTCGACCCGTTCAACGGGGCTGCAGGCGACATGGTCATCGGTTCTCTCCTTGATCTGGGGGCGGACGAGGAAGCTGTCAGGGCAGCCATGCGTTCAGTCGTCGGCGAACCGACAATAGAACGGGTAGACCGCTCCGGCATCCGGGCCGTCCAGGTGAGGGCGCATGCGCCGGTGCACCACCGCACTCTCGACGAGGTGCTCGACCGGGTGGCCGGGAGCGACGCCCCCGCCCCCGCACGGGAGATGGCCCGCCGGGTTTTTTTCAGGATCCACCGCGCAGAGGAGGGTATCCACGGGGCCGGGGCGCATTTCCACGAGGTGGGGGCTGACGATGCCATCGCCGACGTGGTCGGAGCCTGCACCGCCCTCCACTCCCTGGGTGTCGACGGCGTGGCGGTCCTCCCGGTGGCGCTCGGGAGGGGGTTTGCGGTCGGGGCTCACGGGACGTTCCCCATCCCTGCCCCGGCGACTGTGGCGATCCTTGCCGCATCTGGGCTGCAGACGGTTCCCGGGGACGAGGATCGGGAACTCTGCACCCCGACCGGGGCCGCGCTCCTTGCCGAGTTTGCGACGGTCAGGCCGGCTGACCTCGGTCCTCGCACGATCAGGGCGGTCGGTTACGGGGCGGGGAGCAGGAACCCGCCCGGAAGACCAAACGTCCTCCGCTCGATGCTTCTTGCCGTGGAGGAGCAGGCCGTCGGTGACCAGGTCGATATCCTGGAGACGAACGTGGATGACGTGACCGGGGAAGCCCTCGCCTACACGCTTGCCCGCCTGATGGAGGAGGGGGCACGGGACGCAAGCGCCATCCCTGCGGTGATGAAGAAGGGGCGGAGCGGCCATCTTGTCAGGGTGGTCTCCCCCCCTGATGCGACCGACCGCCTCACCGGGGTGATGGCCCGGGAACTCGGGACGCTTGGTATACGGTGCATACCGATGGTCCACCGGTTTGTCGCCGAACGGACGGTTGAACCGGTCACGGTGGCGCTCCGGGGCCGGGAGTGGACGATCGACGTGAAGTGTGGCTGGGCTGGAGGGAAGATCTCCTCTTTCAAGCCGGAGTACGACCAGACAGCGGCGTGCGCACGGGAACTCGAGGTTCCGCTCCGGGAGGTTGCCGGGGCCGTCGAAGCGGCCGCACGCCGCCTGTTCATCGAGCGGGGTGTGCTGGAACCTTGAAGCCGGACCGGGTCAGCACGGGGAGTCCGCCCCTCGATGACCTCCTTGGCGGCGGGCTTGAACGGCGGGCGATCACCCAGGTTTACGGCGAGCCTGCGAGCGGCAAGAGCACCCTCTGCCTGCTGGCGACGGTGGCAAGTCTCAGGGCAGGGGACTCGGTCGTCTACATCGATACCGAGGGGTTCTCGGTTGAGCGGTTTATGCAGATCGCCGGGGAACGTGCGGGGGAGTTTGCGGACCGGCTCTTCCTCTGTGAGCCGCTCGATTTCGCCCAGCAGGGGGCGATGATCGCTGATGCGGAGGAGCTGCTCCGGAAGAGCGACCGCGCTCCTGTGGGCCTGCTGGTGGTCGACTCGGCGACCGCTCTCTACAGAACTGAACTTGGTCTTGGGCGGGAGACGGTGCGCAGCCTCTCGCACCACATGGTCAGACTCCTCGGGCTTGCGAAGAAATACGATATCCCGGCCCTGATCACCAACCAGATCTACGTGGACGTTGAGCGGGACCGGGTCTCGGGTCTCGGGGGGACGGCGCTTGAGCATATCTCAAAGGCCATCATCAGGCTTGAAAAGAGGGATAGCATCCGGCGGGCGATGCTCCGGAAGCACCGGTCCCGGCCGGAGGGTATCTCGTTTGATTTTGTGATCACACAAGACGGGATCAGAAAGATATAACGCCCGCAAAGACCGTGCTGGCCGGGCCTTCCATGGTGACGGAATCCCCGAAGCGGATGATAAGCGGGCCTCCTTTTGTCTCCACCCGCACCTCATCCCCAACGTTGCCGAGGTGGTGGGCGACTGCTGCCGACGCGGTGGCGCCGGTGCCGCAACTGAATGTCTCGGCCTCAACGCCGCGCTCGAATGTCCGGATCCTGATGGTGTCGCCGTCTCCCTGCTCGACGAAGTTAACGTTCGCACCCTCAACGAAGGTGGGGTGGTTCCTGATGGCGGGGCCGGCGGTGGCGATGTCGACGGCGCCGATCTCTTTTGTGAAGACGACGGCGTGGGGGACGCCGGTGTTTACGGCATAGACGGTGAACCCCCGGATCTTCTCTTTGTATTCGCCGGTCCCGGTGGCAGGGATGGTGCTCCGCTCGAACGCGGGTGTCGGCATGGTGATGGTCGCAGTGAACTCGTCATCCGCATACCCCATCGTGACCGGGACGATCCCGGCCCCGGTCTCGACTGAGCAGGATTCTTTGACGTAGCCGGCGTCGTAGGCGTACTTCGCAAGGCACCGGATGCCGTTCCCGCACATCGCGGCCTCGCTCTCATCCGGCTGGAAGAGCCGCATCCTGATATCGGCTTTCTCTGATGCCTGGAGGAAGAGGATGCCGTCGGCGCCGATGCCGAACCTGCGGTCGCAGTAGAGCGCAGCAAACGCTCCCTTCATATCTTCGGGGATGACTTCCCGGTCGTGCTCATCGATCAGGATGAAGTCGTTGCCGTTCCCGTGCAGTTTGGTAAACGCGATCTCCATGGTGTAAGCCTCTCGTTTGTAGGTATTGGGAGCGGTGGGTGATAAACCGTGGTGGTAGCGGATGGTCGTCGCCGGGGGGTCCGATACGGCCGGGTATGGCACGGTGTTCCTGAGGGACCTACTTCTCAAAGAAAGCGACCCGGAAATTGTTCCCGCAATGCTCCGTGATCTCCCCCGGTACCCCTCCTTGACGATGCGCACCGCCTCGTCGTGGGGAGGTCCTCAAGAGATCCTGCACGGTTGGGGAACTTTGGCACCAACGTGTCATGCCTAGGGGTCTGGACGGATTCCGGAAAAATGGCCGTTACCGCCTGCGAATCGGGCAGGCACCCTATCACCGGGACCCAATCTGACGGACCTCGTGGCCCTGTGCGGCGGGATACCCCTCCGTGCCGGGATGTCTGGAGACGGGGTTGTCTCCTGTATACCGGTTGAGAATCTCCCGGGCATCTTTGGAGAGCCTGTAACGGACGAATCGCCCATCCCTCTCTGCGGCGATGACCCCTTCGGCCTCGAACTCCTGCATGTGCTGAGAGATCGTCGGACCGGAGAGCCCAAGATGTTCTTCAAGTTCGCTCCGGGTCATGTCCGAGGATCCGAGAAGGCGCCAGAGGATCGTTTGGCAGGGTTCTTCCCGCAGGCTGATGAGAATGTGCTCCTCGAGTTCGGTGTACCGCTGGTTCCGCGCAAAGTGCCTGGCGCGGCTCCGGTAGTCCACCGTTGCCACCTTGCCTTCCCTGATGAGTATATCGAGGTGATACCTGAGCCGGCCTCGCGATGCACCCGTCAACTCACCGAGTTCCCGGGTGCTGGTACCGGGGCGGTCGGTGATCCGGCGGTAGAGGTCGCGCCTGAAGTCGTCGTCGAGGACATTGTGGCGCATCACCCGCCGGAACCCGAACGGCAGGAGGATGCTTAAGAGGTAGAAGAGTTCGCCGGGGTAGAAGCATGCGGGGAGGACCACGAGCATACAGTAGAGGAGCATCACCCGGAGCGGGAGATCCTGGAACGTGTTCTCCTCTACATCTTTCACTTCACTGGTATACTCCGTTGTCATCGGATTGACGACATAATTGGCGGTTGCCGTGCCCGGAAGCAGAAGGGCTGCGAGGGTCACGGCAACAAAAAGTATCGTTATCCCGCTCCACCGCACCATGCTGGATCGTCGCCGGAAGAGGAGTTCAACGTTTCGATCTTCGCTGAGACCGTTCCAAAACACCTTAGCCGGGAGGGGACGCCCTCCAATCCCGGTCTCTCCCCCAAGATGCGATGCATGGAGGGATGCTGTGTCGGCATCTGACCGCCGGGTATGACTCCCCTCTCCGTGAACGTG
>NZ_DAQR01000125.1:0-9292 GCF_002502935.1 Methanoculleus sp. UBA413 | reverse complement strand
GAAAGCACGCGGGAGAGCGCGAATCCTTGACGCCCGCGGGATTGTTACGCCCTTCTTCGCGCTCTTCGCGTGAGTTGATGGGATGCCACGTGAAATATGAGATGAAATGCTCCAAGAGTGCTTTGGATTATGTGGATCTTCGGTCACCGGATACCTTTGGGACGGCTTCACCGCCAGATGATTGTGTAGTCCTGAGCACCGGTCACTTGATACCCATAGACCTCAAACTGCCATATCCCTGAGTGCAGGTTGACAGTGTCCTTCATATGCAGGTATATTCTACCGTTCACGCCGTCGTATGCATTATAGTACGGCCCAAGCACGGACCTTGGCGTGTAAATCCTCAGTCGCAGCGAGTTGGACGCGTCGCCCCAGTTCAGGTCGATGACGAGTTCCGTTGTGCCAGGGGCAACATAGGTCGAGTACCAGTTCGTCTCGCCTTGTGCGATGCTACTTATGCTCATAGGCACAGATGGAGAGTTCTTTTCGGGTATCCTCCGGCCGGGGTTGCGATGTGGTCATAACTCCTTGTCTCCTGCGCCGCGGAGATCATGATAATTGTTGCGATTCTGCAGAGGTTCATAGTGCATCGTAATGGAGTTTCTAAAATCACTACATACCTTTTACGGCCATTGCAGCTACATGTCCCATGTTCTTCAGGCTGGGTGGCCGTAAACTATATCAAACCCTGTTCCCTGACAGAAGAGCATGGATGCCTGAACGGTATCCCGCGGGAGCCCGGCGCTCTCGATCGGCGTCGTATCCCAGCCCCGCCGCGTACCCGGAGGGCAGTAGGGCTATTGGCCGTCATCAGGGATGGCCGTTGTGGTTCTATGGCCCCCTGGGATACGCATGACTCGAGGTCTGGAGTCATGAAACCAAGATTCAAAAGATATTCTCTCATCCTCCTCATGTTCATCGTCCTTCTCTCTGCTGTCCTCCTCCACTACGCCCCTCCCCCTCCAGAGGAAGGAGCGTTGGTTCTCATCCATGCCACGGAGAGAGGGACGGCGCGGATTGCGGAAGAAGATGAGCAGTTTGGGCCCCTCTATGACGAGTGTGTGGCGGTCCTCCGTAGCCTGACGCCGCCTGTTGAGATCTACGTCTCCTGGGAAGATCTCTCAAACTGGATGGACAAAGAAGAGAGTACCTATGTCCAGCTCATCCTGCCGGAACCGATGGATCTCAGGCACTCGTATCATGTTGGCGGAACTGACTCTGGCACGATCAGGCTGCGAAGTGCGGTCTTTGGGCTGCACGATCCTGGACCGTATGCTGATATCGATCTCTTTGTGATCTCTGATGCACCCGATCCTTTCAGAACGGACGGCGGTCCACAAGTGGTGGCATACAATTCAGAACGAGGGATCGGGCACCTGAGCGCTCTGGTTAATGCAACTCTTCAGGTGGATGGGGGTACATCCGGGAACTGAGGCATTACTCCGGGTGCCCGGGTGCTGTGAACTCATGGATCCCGGGTCAGGGTTACGCCGTCGACAGGATAGTTGACAGGTCAGGGGGCCCTGGCACCAGGAAGGAGAGGCCGCCGGGGTTACTCAGACGGGACCTCGCGGCCCTGGGTGGGGAGGAACCACCAGGGGGTACCGCGGTGCCCGACAGGGCGGGGGAGGTCCTGATGCTTGTTGAGGAACTCCCGGGCACCGGTGGAGAGCCTGTAGCGGAAGGTTCTCTCCTCCCGATCGACGGTGACGATTCCTTCGTCCTCAAACTGCTGCATCTGCCAGGAGACCGTCGGACCGGCGAGCCCGAGTCGTTCTGCGATCTCGTTTCGGGTTGCGCCCGGCGACCTGAGAAGGTGTGCAAGTATCGCCCCCGGGGTCTCGTCTCGGAGGTTGGCGATGATGCGCTTCTCGAGGGCGGTATACCGCTGGTTTCGTGCAAAGTGCCTAGCGCGGTTCCGGTAGTCCACGGCGGCCACCTTGCCTTCCCGGATGAGCACGTCAAGGTGGTAGCGGAGCCGCCCTCGTGATGCACCCGTCAGCTCCCGGAGTTCCCGGGTGCTGGCACCGGGGCGGTCGGTGATCTGCCGGTAGAGGTCGAGCCGGAAGTCGTCGTCGAGGACGGTGCGCCTTGTCACTCGCCGGAACCCGAGCGGCAGGAGGATGCTGAGGAGATAGAGGAGTTCGCCGGGGAAAAAGCATGCGGGGAGGACCGTGAGCATGCAGTGGAGGAGCATCACCCGGGGCGGGAGGTCCCAGAATGTGATCTCCTCAAAGTCGTGCATCTCGCCGGTGTACTCCTCCGTCATCGGCTCGACAACGTAGCGGGCTGTTGCCGTGCCCGGGATCACGAGGGCCGTAAGGGTTGCGGCAACAAAAAGTATCGTTATCCGGCTCCACCGCACCATGCTGGATCGTCGCCGGAAGAGGGGTTCAACGTTTCGATCTTCACTGCCAGGTGAACGTGTAGTCCTGGGTGCCGGTCACTTGGTGTCCATAGACCTCAAACCGCCACGTCCCTGGATGCAGGGGGACAGAGTCATTAGAGTTCTTTATCTGGAGATACAGCCTTCCGTCCACACCGTCGTATGCATCATAGTACGGTCCGAGCACAGTGTCAGGTGCGTAAATTCTCAGCCGCAGCGAGTTGGACGCGTCGCCCCAGTTCAGGTCAATGGCGAATTCCATTGTGCCAGGGGCAATATAGATCGAGTACCATTTCGTCTCGCCCTGCGTGATGCTGCCGGCGGTCATCGGGGTAAATGGTGGGTTATCTTCAGTTATCGTCTCCCCGGCCGGGGTTACGATGTAGTTGTGATTACTCGTCTCCTGCGCCGCTACGGTCGTGACCAGCAGCGCCGCGGCGACCATGATAACTGTTGCGATTCTACAGAGGTTCATAGTGCATCGTAGAGGAGTTTCTAAAACATCTATATGGCTTTTACGGCCACTGCAGCTACATGTCGCATATTCCTCAGGCTGGGTGGCCGTAAACTATATCGAACCCTGTTCCCTGATAGAAGAGCATGGATGCCTGAACGGTATCCCCGGGAGCCCTGCTCGGCCGTAGGGACAGGGTCCGGACTCCTACAGCGTGCCCGGAGGGCAATGGGGTTGTTGGCGCCCGGAAATGATAGTCGCTGCGGCTCTGCGGCCGCCGGGATACGCACAAAGGAGAAGAAGAACCATGAATCCTAGACATCTCTTTGGAATCAGCATCCTCGTCGCGGCGCTGTTGATCGTCGGCGCAATCTTTGCGCTGGCGGTAAGTGCAGAGGCAGTTCTTCCTGCGAGTACTGCTCAGGAAACACTGCGAATAGCTCCCAATAGTTCAGGGATGTCTGAAGATGAATTCATGGTCTATGCCGGGAGAATGGAGCAGAGATACGGGCCGGAGGCCGTGAGCGCATTAAGACTGCACATTCCTTACGAAACCCGGGGTTCGTCCCCGGAGCCTGCTATGACGCCGAATATCCGGTATGTATCGGCATGGAACGGTAGTCTGGAGGTCAGGAACGATGACGGCGTGGTTCTGGCCAGCTCCGACAATGCACTGGTCCTCTATGCGCTCGATCTGACCGACGAAGAGGGTAGAGAACATTACTACTGGTGGCAGTGGGGCGCTGCGCAAAACCGTGAAGATACCCGGATGGGAGATGCCTCAAACCTTCGGAACTTCTGGAGCCGGGTAGCGTTCGAGAACTCTTCATCTAACCTCTTGATCTACGCCCCCGACTCGGATATCTATGGCACTGAAGACACAGTTACATTACGGTTTGGCCTCGAGTTTCCGGGACCGGATTGCCACAGCATCAGCAGGGACTTCGTGCTCCACCAGGGCAAGATCAGGCCGAAACCTGGTGAATGCCGGGTGGGAAGCGCCGGAAGGTATGCGGTCGACTGGGTTGGAAATCATGAAGGGACGCAGTCTATCTATGGTATCTGTGAAGAGAGGCGGGAGGACAGTACGGGTTCGGCTGTTCTATGGACGTACTGCCTGACGACAAGGCAGTTTTAGGGACGGCACGAGACTGATGGCGCGAGGATGTGCTTCCCGCTCCGGGTTTTCGGGGCTCCGAATCCGGGACCGTCTGCGTTCCCAACCTTCCCCGGAGCGTGAAGTATGATCGGCGACAATCCATCCCCAACCCGGAGCAACCGGTCGACCGGCAGCGGTCTGCTGACGGTGGCCCGCAAGGAGTTCACCGACCACCTGACGAGCCGGACGTTTCTTCTCTTTGCGGTCCTGCTCCTCGTGGTCTGCATCATCCCGTTCCAGCAGGGTCTTGCCGGCTACCACGCGAAGGCTCAGGCGTACGCCGAAGGTCCCATCATCACCCCGTGGGGTGTCGAGGAATTTGGCTCCGTCCCGCCTGCTGCCGCGGACGTCTACTCCGGCCTCCCGCGGGCGGCGTTCTCGACCACCGGGGCGATCCTGGCGATCGCCATGGGGTTCGACCTCGTCTCGCGGGAGCGGCAGAGCGGTTCGCTCAAACTGCTCCTTGTCCGGCCGCTCTTCCGGGACCAGATCATCACCGGCAAGGCGCTGGGGGGCATTCTTGCCCTGACGACGCTCGTCTTTGCCGGGCTTGCTGCCTCTCTCGGGCTCCTCCTCGTTGACGGGATCGTGCCCGGCCTTGACGACCTGGTCATGATCGCGCTCTTCGGGCTCGTGACGGTTGCCTTTCTGTCGTTCTACTTCAGCCTCGCCCTGATGATCTCGACGATGGTGCCCCGGACAGGAAAGGCTTTCTTATACGCCCTGGTAGCATTCTTCGTCTTTACCGCTCTCGTCCCGGCAGCGGGAGCAGTGGCAAAGGATGTTGTTTGTGGGCCTCACCCTCCCCCGGGTACAGATTTCTCCGAACGGGACGCCTACCAGGCCCGGCTCGAGCTGGTGAACAGTGTCGTGACGGTCTTCGCCCCGCAGTGGAACTACGAACTGGTTGCAACGAGCGCCCTTGAACCGAGGCTCACCGGCTACACGTTCATCGAGGGTTCTATAATGCATCTCCCGTATGACGAGACGGCCCGCCCGACAGACGCCCTCGCGCGGTTCTGGCAGAACGTGCTGGTGCTCTTCATGGCGCCGCTCGTGCTCTTCGGGATCGTCTTCATCGCGTTCCAGAGGATGGATATCAGGTGATACATCGATGACGATCGACCTCTCCCGTGTGGCCATCATCGCACGAAAAGAGTTTGCCGACCACCTCACTGACCGGACGTTCCTCCTGGTGCTCGCGCTCTTTGGTATCCTGACCGTTCTTTCCCTGGAGACTACTCTTACCAGTTATGCGAGCATGATGCGATCGTATGAGTTCCTCCTGGAGAGGGCGCTGGAGAGGGCGGCGCATGCCGACCCCTCGCCCCTCTTTCCCCTCCCCACACCCCCGCCCCCGCTGGCGGGGTTGATCTTCCAGAGAATAGGGGACACGTTCGGGATCTTCGGGCCGCTGATTGCGATCGCCGTGGGGTTCAACCTCATCGCAGGGGAGCGGGAGGAGGACACCCTGAAGGTGCTCCTCTCCCGGCCGGTCTATCGCGACGAAGTCATCACTGGCAAGACCCTGGGCGGCGTCGCGGTGCTGGCGTTCGCATCCGCCGCGGTCTTCGCTGTGGCACTGGGCGGGGTGCTCGTCGCCGGGCTCACCGTGACCCCGCACGATGCAGTGATCGTGGTGCGCTGCTGGGGCGCCACGCTCCTCTTCCTGCTCGCCTACTTCGGTGTCGCCGTCGCGTTCTCCGCGTTCAGTGAGGATAGCGGCAGGGCGCTTGCCTGGGCAATGGTGGTCTTCATCCTCTTCTCGACGGTGGTGCCTGTCGTTGCCGTGGATGTGGCACGAACGGTCGCCGGGCCCGCGCCGCCGTGGCCCGGTGCCGATGCCCCGCCGGACGAGGTGCAGCGCTACCAGGAGGAGATGCACGTTCACGCCGCGACCTACGGCGGTGTCCAAAATATGATGCTGGCACTCAGCCCCGAAGGCAACTTCGGGGTGATGCGGGGGGCGCTGACCGGGGAGGACCTGGCAGCCTCGCTGGGCGGGGTCTGGCAGAACCTTATCGGTCTTCTTGCGTTCCCGGCGATCTTCCTCGCCGTTGCCTATGTGCGGTTCATGCGGATCGATCTGCGGTGAGCAGAACCAAGGGGTCTGGAGGTTCTGGTCAACTACCCCCCGCTTGCGCAGGGGGTCTCCTTGCCCATTCGAGATGAAACGCCGAAACAGTATGCCCCGATGCACAGACGAATATCATAGATGAGGTGTTATGGTGATACCCAGTGCCGGCAGAGAGCGGCCCACCTTGCGCGCATCTCCCCTCTAACGAGGGGCCGCGCCGGAAACGGATCAATGGTATCGCCGGATCTCGATATCAGCGGGATGTGTACAGGGTTCAGGTCGGCGTGTGTTCTCAAACCCGTGAGATGGTGATCAGGGTCGGTTTCGACTGGAGGTCGGCCGTCCCACTCATGAATCGGACTCTTCACTGCTATTTTTGGAGATCCGGCGGGCCTGAGCCGCGACGACAATTCAACGCGATGGAGAGAAACGTTATGGGGAGCAACGCCGAAGTCTCCATCGGGGAAGCCGCACGCGGTATCCCGCGGGGGCGGGGTGTCTCGATTGGCGTCGTGCCCTGACCCCCACCGCGTGCCCGGAGGGCAGTAGGGTTGTCGGCTGTCATCAAGGATAGTCGTTGCGGTTCTGTGGCCTCCCGGGGCATGCAAATACGGAGGTCGAGTAGATGGAACAAAGAATCAAAATGCGGCCACTCCCCTTACTCATAGTGGTGCTGTTAATGGCTGCGGTGGTGCCTGCAAGCGCGTACTACTACTGTTGCGCAGAGTGGGGAAATAATTATAGTAATAATCCGGATTTCGAAAATTCAAATTTAGACTGCAACGAGGAAAATGCAAAGGGATTTTACTACCAGCTTGGCGGTGACTCATCATGGTGGGGATCGTTCATTTATGGCGATGGCCAGGCCCTGGATAGACACTGGAAAGATCCCAGCAAGTCTGGAAGTGGAATTGATTACATTTACGTGGATAAGACGCATTTCGCGTTTTTTTCAGGGCACGGCTATAGTGATGGTTCAGGATTTGCGTTTGGTACCAGCCAGGATGACTTCAAGTTACATTATAACGACGCTTTGTGGGGAAATACGCAGATGGATTGGGTCACACTCGATGCTTGCTCGGTTCTGCGGGAAGATCGGCACACAAACTGGTACGACGCATTCGGCGGTCTGCACTCTATGACCGGCTTCCATACTGAATGTCACGATGTCTCGAACAGAGGTTCTAACTTCGTACACCGGATGGTTGGCACGTGGACAACCCAGCCGATCACCACGGCGTGGTTCATTGCAGCGAAAGATACAGAACCATCGACAACGTATGCGGCAGCCCTCGCCCGCGAGGGTTGCTGGTCCGACTATGTCTACGGCCACGGGGACCAGGGGACGCCCGGAACGTCGTTCCTGTATAGCAAGTACCAGTGTTGAGGTGATCAGATGAATATAAAACAAATTGGGATAAGCGCCGGAATCCTTGCGCTCCTGGGAGTACTCTGTGCCATTGGCATACCCCTGCTTCTCAGCGACGGGCATGCACCCGGCGCTGACCATTCCAACCTGACAGGCAGCATGAAATCGGGGAGTACCACAAACCTCACCTACACCCTCTCTGCTGCGTTCCCATCAACGCCTGAGACGGTCGTCCTGTACCGGGTGGTGGAACCGGAGATCACGACAGAACTCGTCTCAGCGATGGCTGAGAAGATGGGCCTGGAAGGAACGATCCGCGAGTCGCATGACCAGATCCTGCTCTCCGACGACCCCTACTCACTGGAAGTCCATACGAGGTCAGGACGCGTTGCCCTGATCGATCTTCCTCGCTGGATGAACCCAAACGGCAACGATCTGCCGGAAAACCTCCCCTCAGATGATGAGGCGGTCGGAATCGCAACCCGGTATCTTGAGAAGACCGGTCTGGTGCCCCCCGGTGCAGTCATCTCTGGCATCGAGCACCCCCGGATCGTTGAGTACGACGAGAACGGTGAAGAGATCGGCATCGCCTTTGAGGATGTTCAGGTCTCCTACTCCCGCACAATCGACGGCCGGCTGGTTGTCGGCTCGAAACTGACGGTTGAGATCGGCGACGGCGGGGATATCCTGAACGTCTACAAACTCTGGAGGGACTGCACCCCGGAGAAGGAGATAGCGGTCATTCCGCCGCAGGAGGCGTTTGAAGAATTAAAGGCCGCCGGGGTAGCGGCTGACACAGAGGGCCAGACCGTGGTTATCACCGGGATCGAACCTGGCTACTATGAAGCACCGGCGATGGATGAGCCTGCCTACCTCATCCCGGTCTACATCTTCACCGGCGAGGTGCGGGATGGGACCGCGAAGACTCCGTTTGTCAGGTATATCCCCGCGTGCCCTGACCTTCGGGAGGAGATCCCGGCGGTGAAGTGACCGCCCTGGTCACCTTCTATTTTCGGGTGAGTGCGTATGAAGAAGGTTTTGTATCTCGTCATCGCCTGTGTCGCCGTGGGTGCGCTGATCCTGGTTGGAGCAGATGTACTCTCGAATCCAGGCCTGCAAGGGGCCGGTAAGGAGATGCCGTGGGAAGTTCCGGAGAGCCAGACGCCTTGTTCGGCAGACGGTCCCCGGGAGGATACTCCCTACATCGAGATCCATCGTGTAGGGAGCAGGAGCGTCTTCCTCTATCCAGATGACTCCGGGTATCCTGCCATCGAAGCAGAATGTCGAGAGCAGATCCAGAGCATCTCTGGCCAGTATAAGATGGGGTTCTCGTCGGCAGAACTGGAGGCCATGAAACAGAACGGCACCTACGTCGCGATGAACTTCTCGGTTCCCACGACGTTTGAGACAAGTTATCTCGTTGGTGGGTTGCTGAAGGTGATCACGGTAAACGAAGCGATAATCTTTCTCGATCTCGAAGGCTATCCTGAGACCATGATCATCACGCGGGCTGATGATAAATCCGGGGTCTGGGACACATCACGCAACCGCAGGGAACTCCGCGATCTGGTCGCGCCGGTTATGCAGGAGTCGTAGAACCCGAAGGATAACGGCTCGGATGCCTGCAGATAATTCTCTCGGGAAGGAGTCGCGAACGAGGGAACGCTGCTCTCACCAGCAGGCACGATCTCCGGCTCGGGTCCGACCTCTCCATTACGGTGGATCGTCTGTTCGCCCGGCACTAGTGGAGCATTTCATCTAATATTGTCCATGCAATACCACCTTACGCGAAGGGCGCGAAGCCGCGAAGTTCGCTTGCTGGGCGGCATAGTCCCCCTCGCGTCCTC
>NZ_DAQR01000139.1:15217-16995 GCF_002502935.1 Methanoculleus sp. UBA413 | reverse complement strand
GACCTCGAAGCCCTCTCCCTCACCGCCGGCAGCTACGAGGCCCTGAAGGCGGAGGTCGCCGCGATGGCCGGGGAGAAGGTCCGGGCCGACCACCTGGCTCTCGCCGCCGCGGCTGCAAGGGGGCAGATACAAGAGTACAATGAGCGCCGTGCGAAGATCGAGGCGGACCTCGCCGCACTTGCAGAGGATGAGGCGGCCGTCGCCGCCCTTACCCGGAAGGTCGGGGAGTGGCAGGCGCTCCGCGACCGTACTGTGGCGATGAAGGGCCTCCAGCCGGAGTATGACGCCCTCCGCGAAGAACTCGCCCGCATGGACGAACGGTTCGTCCAGACTGAACGGCGCGTCCGTGAGAATCGGGTTGATATCGAGGGGGTCGAGGAGAAGGCCCGGCACCTTGCGGCGCTCGAGGCTGAGGTCGGTGAGTATGACGCCCTCCGTGCCCGTGACGAGGTGCTCCTCTCGGCAGCAGGGTATGCCCGGGAGGAAGAGCGGTGCCTGCGGGAGGTTCGCGCCGCATCAGATGAGATGGACCTGCTCGAGAGCGAGATCGCCGGGCTTGCCCGACAGCTCGCCGAGATGGGCGCCGTCGAGGAGGAGATCGAGGCGGCCGGGAGCCGGAAGGATTACCTGACATCACGGATCAGTGCCTGTGCCACACGCCAGCAGGCGGTCCGCGAAGAGATCCGGAGGCTGGCCGAACACCAGGCAGAGATCCTCAAAGCAGGTCCGGACGGGTCCTGCCCGATGTGCCACCAGGGTCTCGGGGAGCACTACGAAGGGCTGCTCGGCGACCTTGCAGCGGCCGCCGCGTCGATGCAGGAGACGCTCGCCAGGCTCGAACAGGAGCATGCGAGAGCGACCGTCGAGCACCAGGAGGTTGTTGCCGGGCTGCAGGACCTCCTGCAGCAGCGCACCGCCCTCCAGCGCACAAAAGAGCAGCACGCACTCTATTCCTCCCGCTACAGGCAGAGCGCCGACGCCGTGCGGCGGTGGCAGGCCGAGGCCGGAGAGCACCGCGCCGCGATACAGGCGCTCGGCCTGGAGGGGTATGATCCGGCGGCGCACGATGCCCTCAGGGAGCGGATCCGGGACCTTGCAGAGAAGCGGACGAAGGCCGATACTCTCAGGGGCGAGTGCAGCCGCCTCCCTGCCCTCCGAAAGGAGCGGCAACGGCTCATCGCCGAGGTCGAGGGCTACCTCACCCGGAAAGAGGAGATAGAGGGGAAGCTCACCCGGCTCGGGTTCGACCCTCTGGTCCTCAAGCGCCTGGAGACCGAAGCGCAGGCGCTTGAGGCGTCCTACCGCGCATACACCGAGGCACAGGCCCGGCTCTCGCGGAGACCGGCGCTTGAGGAGGAACAGAAGTCGGTCCTCGAACGGATGGAAGAACTCGAGGGGAGGCTGCAGGCCATCGAGGGTGAGCAGCGGGACCTCTCGTTTGACCCGGACCGGTTTGCGCGTCTCACCGAGGAGTGCGGCCGTGCCGAAGAGGCGCACCAGAAGACGCTTGAACTCCGCGTCCGTCTCGAAGAAGTCCCGAGGATGCGAAAGGCGCTGGAGGCGAAGCAGGAACTCCTCGCGGGCCGGGAGGCTGAACTGCTCAGCACGAAGGCGGCTATCGCCGACCTTGGCTTTGACGAGCGGCAGATCGCGGCAGCTGAAGAGACGCTTGCAGGTCTTGAGCGGGACCTCGCGGCGGCACGGGAGCAGGGGTATGCGATCGCCGCCCGGATAAGCAGCCTGAAGGCAGATATCGGGGAGGAGACCGCAAGGCTCTC
>NZ_DAQR01000139.1:0-14959 GCF_002502935.1 Methanoculleus sp. UBA413 | reverse complement strand
AGGGACTACACCGACTACCTCCTGCAGGTGGTCAGGGACAGGATCGAGGAGGAGGCAGGGAGGGTGCTTGCCGAGATCACCGACGGACGGTACGGGACGGTGATGCTTGACGACGACTTCACTGTCCTCGTCCACGACATGGGCGATGACTACCCGGCCGACCGGTTCAGCGGCGGAGAGCAGGATGATATCGCCATCGCTCTCAGGATCGCCCTCTCCCGGTTCCTTGCCGGGGTGAACGAAGTGCACGACTCCACGTTCCTGATATTTGACGAGATCTTCGGGAGCCAGGACGAAGAGCGGCGGAGCAACCTCCTCCGGGCGCTCAGGACCCAGGAGGCTCACTTCCCCCAGATCCTCCTGATATCCCATATCACCGAGGTCCAGGACGAGTTCTCGACGACGCTCGTGGTCGAGATGGGGGCGGACCATGCGAGCACGGTCAGGGAGTTTGAGTGATGGACCAGCGAACCCTCTACCAGGACGCGATCCGGCGGGTCGCAGGAAGGATCCGGGAGTGCGCCCCTGAGGACCTTGTTGAGCGGTTCTCTGCGCGCAGTGGGTTTGACGCGGGATCCTACCGGCACTGCCGCCCCGCGTTCGACGGAGCAGTCTGCGCGGTCGACGGGAGCAACGCCATCATCCTCGATGCAGGCAGTTTTGCCGTCGCCGCCGTCCGGGCATCGGTCAGCGCGTATGCCGGCGGCGCACGCGTCTGTCACAGGACGACGCCCCTGCAGGTCGTCACCGTCAACCCCGGGGCCGGGAACGAAGACTTTGACGCACTCTTCCGCGACTGCTTTTGTCGCCCCCCGAAGGTGCACCTCGACCACGACGACCCGGTCCGGAACACTGCCGTCATCCGGGATACCCTCGAGTACTGGGCGGCGATGGAGATGGCCGGAGAACTCGAGACCGGGGACCTCATCGTGCTTGACGGCACGCTCCAGGTCCGCCACGCGAGCCACGACGAGGTCATCGAGAACCTCTTAAACCTCTGCAACCTCCGGGGGGTGCTCATCGCCGCGGTGACGAAACGGACGTCGCTCACCTGGGACGGGGGGCACCCGATCGTCCCGGCGGCAGAAGGGCTCGCCCGCGACCTCGGTGTCCCTGAGCCCTGGTACCTCTGCGTCTCCACCGCCGAAGGCCTGATCGACCGCGAGGAGACGCATCGCTGGAAGCAGCGGGGCGAGCAGTACGTCGCGCGGCTGCACCCCCGTGCACAGAGAGCGTTCAAGGTGGAGATCCCCAAATACTACAGCCCGGAGATGGTCGAGCGGGTCTTCTCAGCGCTCGCCTACTTCGCCGACGACGGCAGGGTCACGGGCTACCCCTACCCGCTCCTCGACGCCCACCTCACCACCAGGATCGGGATCGATGCGGTCGAGCAGGTCCGCCAGGATATCATCCGGAACATGGACCTGCTCGGCATGAGCCTCGCCGACTACACCGGCATCTTTGGTGACTACCATGATGAGTTTGATCGATATTGACGGAGGCGACGCCTCGAAGTACCGCCTGATCGGGGACCGGGTACTCAGTTACCGGTTTGCCGTCCCCCACGACGCAGAACTCTACCTCGGGGACGTGCTCAAGATCACAGACAGCGTCAAGGGACTGACGTTCTTTGCGAAAGTGAGTGACCTCCTCCACGGCTGTAACTTCTCAGACCCAAAGTGGGACACCCGCCCGCACACCGAGCACTTCTACGGGATCGGGGAGGACGTCTTCATCCTCGTTGAGGCGATCCCGCTCGGGTTCGTGGGGGAAGACGGCGTCTTCCGGAAACCCCGGACGATCCCCGCAAAGTTCTCGCGCGTGGAGCAGCCACAGGCCGACGATTTTGCGTTCCTGCGGCAGGTGATGGGCGAGATCGAGGTGGGCGTGATGAAGACCGGCCAGGGTGTGCTCAAGGACGTGAGGGTGGCGCTCCATGCGACGGTGATGCGGCAGCACATGGGGGTCTTTGCCACGACCGGCATGGGGAAGAGCAACTTCATGAAGGTCTTCTGTGCCTCCTGCATGCAGGCCCGGAAGTTCGGTCTCCTCATCGTGGACCCGCACGGCGAGTACGTGGCAGGAGGGCGGTCATCGAGCGGCACGGCCACCCAGGGACTTCTCCACTACCAGGCGGGAAGGGACGGCCTCGCGGTCTTTACCACACGGTCAGACAGTTTCAGGAAGAAATACCTGCTCGACCAACTTTACCTGGACTACGATGACTTCAGGGCGCCCGACCTCCTCCTGCTCTATGAGCACTCCCAGCCCCAGCGCGAGGTCGTGGAGATGCTCGAGAGCACGCCTGGTTCTGCCGTGATCGATTTCTTCCAGAACACCGACTTTGCAACCTTTGATGCCGATACCTACACCGGCCGTCACCCTGCGATTGCGAGGGACCTGAAGAACTTCTCGCCGAGCACGCTCTCCGTGATGCAGCGGCGCATCAAGGGCATGCTCAACCGGAACAAGGGTTTTCTCCGGTCGAGCGGTTCATCGATCCCTGATATCATCAAGGCGATCCACGAGAATAAGGTCGTCCTGATCGACATCCCGGGGATGAGCGAGCAGAGCGAACTCTTTGTGCTCTCGATCATAACCCGCATGATCATGCGCAACCACCAGGGGGAGGACGCCAGGGATGCGGAGGAGCAGAAGCAGGTGCTGATCACCATTGAGGAGGCCCAGCGGGTGCTCGGGTCGGGGCTCGGGAGCACCCGAACATTCCGGGAAGCTGCGATGGAGGGGAGGAAGTTCGGTGTGGGGCTCTGCGTCGTCACCCAGCAGCCAAAGAACATCGATGCCCGGGTCCTTGCCCAGTTGAACACCTTCGTCGTGATGGGGCTCTCTGACCGCGGGGACCGTGATATCATAGCAAGCAGCGCAAAACAGGACCTCTCGCGCCTGGATACCGAGATCCAGACACTTGAGCCAGGAGAAGCGGTTATCAGCACCCTTGGAATTCCGTTTCCCGTGAGCACCCGGATCCATCTCTTTGAGGAGTATATTCAGGATCTCAATGGAAGGCCGGGGTCAAGGCCGATAGAAGAAGGGCTTGATACATCGTTTTGATTGAGAGATGGTGACAGGATCTCATATCCCGGGTCAACCGTCTCTTCACTGAACTCTTTGGCGCCCGAAGGCGTCAGGATTGCTGATTGTTCTCTACTTTCCGGATGGAGACACAGTTGATGACCGCATCCCCGGTCAGGATGTAGCGTTTGACGATGGTTCCGAGGACCTCGACCACATCCCCCTTTTGTACGTCCTCCGCCGGTGAGGTGAACATCTTGACCGATATCTCACCTGTCCGGTCGGCGACGAGGTACTGCGGCCGGTTGAGGAACTGGAAGTAGACCCGCTCGACGACGCCCTTCACGCGCACCGGCTGGCCGAGCATGTTCAGGTTGATCGCCCGGATGCGGGTTGTTTTTGCTTCTGCTTCGTAGACCGGCACCAGTGACGCATACTGCTTCTGGCTCATGTAGTTGAGCGCCAGCGGTATGAGGATCAGCATGACGGCCGAAGGAACTGCCCAGATCAGCACGGATGCATCCCCGGTGGCGAGGACGTACACCGCGATCAGGACCATAAAAAAGAGGAAAACGGCCAGTGCAACGGCCGTTACCCTCACTTTAATATCTCCGATCTGCATCGTTTATCAGGTTTACTTCAGGGCAGCAATTTCCTTTCTGAACGCGATCCAGTAGATGACACCGACGAAGAGCAGACCGCCGACGATGTTGCCGAGCGTGACCGGAATGATGTTGCTGGTCCACATGGTGACCCAGTTAACCGAATCGACTGCCTTTGTGGGGTCAAGGCCGGTGCAGAAGATGCCCGTGGGGATGAAGTACATGTTCGCAACACTGTGCTCGAATCCGCTGGCAACGAAAGCGAAGATCGGGAACCAGATACCGACGATCTTTCCTATTGCGTCATCAGCGCATATACCGAGCAGGATGGCGAGGTTGACAAGCCAGTTACAGGCAATGCCCTTGAGGAATACCGACCATAAAGCCATACCGCCGGCATAACTCGTCTTTGCTGTCGCTATACCTATTGCTCTCAAGCCGAAGGGAGTGAGCGTCGCGACACCGGCGGCATCGAAACTGACACACGGGCCGTACGCCATGATATACGCAAAGATTATCGACCCGATCAGGTTGCCGATATACACCCAGAGCCAGAGATTGAGCACACCGGCCCAGCTGACTTTGTGGATGAACGCTGCCATGGGGGCGAGCATCGCGTCGCCGGTGAAGAGTTCAGCACCGGTCATGACCGTGATGATAAGCCCCACAGGGAAGACAGCACCCAGCATGAACTGGGCGAAACCGGGGCCAGCAGTACCGAACCTCATCGCAGCATCGGATGCAAGAATGCCGGTCGAACAGACCGTCGCAAGCGCACCGCCCATTGCGATGTAGGCTCCTGACATGATCCCACGCAGGACCATGTTCCAGGCCGGTAGTCCGACCTTATACTTCCCGGTATCACCAGCTTTTGCTACTATAGCAACTGGAGGATGGAACACCATTTTTCATACACCTCTCTAAACGTCCTACCTATACCTTCGAGTAATCTGACTGTATAGGTCCAATTAATGAGTAATTTGAGAGGGCTATTAATATGTTTCGAATTGATCGTTCTGCGAGGAGAATATAATCTCGTTTGGAGCGCTTATCTTTGGTCTAAGTTAATTTCTGTCGTTAAACACCGAGAATTGTCAAACGATGTTTTTGCCACGGTTTTTTGGGCCACGCGGAATTGGGGTGATTTTTTGGGAAAGTTTAGGGAGGTCAGACAGAGCAGCCGCACCGATCCCTCTCTTCTCTGTCCATATCCCTTTCCGGGTGGTGAAGGTCGGTAAAATCGCCCAGAATATATGCGCGGCCGGGACCGATCCCCGAGGTGGGTGCCACGGCGGCTGGAATGTCTTTATTTTCTGGAACCCTGCTCATTAACGTCCCTTTCTAGTTCCCTCCCAGGTTCCGGGAGAGGCCTCTCCCGGGGGGATTTAGGGGCAGCGTGATACGATTGTCCGTGTGCTGCCGCGGGCCCGCTATCCCGCCCCCGGGGGTGCGCTCATGCCCGGGGCGGCGGTCGCCGGACCGGTCGCGGCACGGGACCTGAAGATAGAGGGGGTGAAGAGCAGTTGTCCTTCGGGTCTGCCTTCGGCCGGGTGCCACGCCCCCGGGAGACGCATATACCGGGCTTATGGGGGTTGTGGAGGCGTCCTGGTGTGTTCCCCCGCTGCCCCGATATCCCGGGGCTGCCCGGGGCATTGATGGCCCTCTGGTGCCGCCCCTCAATCCTTGAAGACATCGAAGATCTGGTCGCTCCCGGTGGCGATGAGCCGGTCGCGCTCCGCACTCTCCTCGACGAGCGCGAGCACCGGCGGGGTCATATCCTCCCCCGGGTGGAACCCGAAGAGTTTCTCAAGTTCGGTCTGGATGGCGTGAAGGAAGACCGAGTTCGATATCTCCACCGGGCAGAGTTCCTCGCACTGGCCGCAGTTGACGCAGGAGTCTGAGATGTGCGCAAACCTGATCAGGTGGAACATGAACGGCGGCGGGATCACGCCGGGCTCGACCAGGTAGTCCTTCCTGGTGCTGCAGTCGATGCAGTAGCAGATCGGGCAGTTCTCGATGCAGGAGTAGCACTTGATGCATCGGGAGGTCTGCTCCTGGATCCGGCGCAGGCGCTCCGTGCCTTCGCCGAGCGCCCCGAAGTAGCGTGCCCGCCACGTATCACCGAGTTTCAACATCGCACGCTCGACCTTGCCCCGGATCTCAACCCCCTTCGGATTCGCGGGCTCTGTGGCAACGGCTCCAGCCTTCAGGGCCGCATCCAGGAGATTTGCTCCTTTCTCAGAGCAGACCTCCACAAACGTGGCGTTCCCGGCCCGCTCGCCGATGACGCCCCAGTTCCCGCAGGCGAGGTCGGCCTGGCGCGGGATCTTGATCTTGCACCGGCGGCAGTTCGACCGGCGGCCGAGCCCTTCGTTCCCGAGGAGGTCCGCGGCGCCTTCTTCGAGTTCATCGATCGAGACGGCCGCATGCTCACCGTCCTTTGTGATGACGATGAACTTTCCTTTGTCGATCTCCTCCTTGACGACATCGTCGGGATCAAGGCCGAGTTTCTCCCGGACGATTCTTCGTGCTATCTCCGGCCTGATGGTGCCGCCGCAGTTTAGGCCGATGATGATAATGTTGTCCAGGTTGACCTGGTTACGCTTGGCCATCTCGTAGATCGCCTTGACGTCGCAACCCTTGAGGACTGTTGCGATCCGCATATCCGGCTCGGTGCTGAGGAGGCACCGCCGCATCTGTTTTGGGAGGAGCAGGGTGCCGCAGTGAAGTGAGCCCGCGATGCCCCCGATCTCGGCCGGGTCGGTGATGAGCGCCGGCAGCGCATCATAGACGTCCGCGCCCTTCCTGACCGCAAAGACACCGTCCACCATACCGCTCTTGAGAGCGTGAGCGAGCAGGGCGGTCACCGCCCCGCCGGTCTCTGCCTTCTCCCGCAGGCTCTCGTCCGTCGTCCATGCATAGAGTAAATCGCCTTTTGCTACCATCTTCAGGCCTCCGCAATCTTCTCGACCTTCACGGCGCACGCCTTGAACTCCGGGATCCTGGCGATCGGGTCAAGCGCGTTGTGGGTCAGTCTGTTCGCCGGGTGCTCTTTGTAATGGAACGGTATGAACATGACACCCTTCACGATCTCCGGGGTGACCCGTGCCGGGATATCGATGGAGCCGCGGCGGGTGCTCGCCCGGACGACCTCCTGATCCTTGATCCCGAGCTCTTTTGCGTCCTCGGTGTTGATCTCGATCCAGCCGATGGGCGCCTCCTTCTCAAGGCTCCACGACCGGCGGGTCATGGTGCCGGTGTGCCACTGCCATATGACCCGCCCGGTCGTGAGCACGAAGGGGTACTCGGCGTCCGGCACCTCGGCGGGCGGTTTCCACTCGATGGCGCTGAAGACGCCGAGCCCGTCCGGCATGGCGAACTTCTCCCGGTGGAGGATCGGGGTTCCCGGGTGCTCCGCGGTCGGGCAGGGCCAGTGCAGGCCGTCCGGGTCGAGGCGGGAGTAGGATATGCCGTGGTAGGAGGGCGTGACCGCGGCGACCTCGTTGAAGACCTCCTCCGGGCTCTTGTAGGTGAACTGCTCCTCATAGCCCATCCAGGCGCCGAGTTCGCAGATGATCTGCCAGTCAGGCTTTGCCTCACCCGGGGGATCCTGTGCTTTCTTCCAGCGCTGGACTCGCCGCTCGGTGTTCGTCTGGGTGCCGTCCTTCTCGGCGTAGCAGGCTGCAGGGAGCACCACGTCGGCGAACTCGGCGGTCTCGGTCAGGAAGATGTCCTGCACGACCAGGAACTCGAGGTTCCGGAGCCCCTCCTCGACATGCTGGATGTCGGGGTCGGAGAGCATCGGGTTCTCGCCCATGATGTACATCGCCCTGATCTCACCGGGGTTATCGGTGAGGACGTTCATCATCTCGGTGACGGTATAGCCGACCCTGGCCTCCGCGATATCGTCGACCCCCCAGGCCTCCATCATCTTCTTCCGGGCTTCTTCGTCGGTGACCTTCTGGTAACCGCTGAAGACGTTCGGGAGGCAACCCATGTCGCAGGCGCCCTGCACGTTGTTCTGGCCGCGGAGCGGGTTCACGCCACCGCCGGGCTTGCCCAGGTTGCCGGTGAGCATCATCAGGTTGGCGGTAGATTTGACGTTGTCGACGCCTGTGGTGTGCTGGGTGATCCCCATCGAGTAGATGAGGGTGGCAACCTCTGCCCCTGCGATCCACTCTGCAGCGGTCCTGAGGCTCTCGACCGGGATGCCGGAGATCTGCGAGACGTTCTCAAGGCTGTAGTCCTCCTTCATGACGACTTCCTTGAGTTTCTCGTAGTCCTTCGTCCTCTGTGCGATGAACTCCTTATCCTCCCGGCCGTTCCTGATGATCTCCTGCATCAGGCCGTTTAAGATGGCGACGTCGGTCCCGGAGACAAACGGCATGTAGAGGTCCGCCTGCTGTGCAGTCGGGGTGTAGCGCGGGTCGGCTACGATCACCTTCGCGCCGCCCTGCCTGGCGCGGATGATACTCCGCGCGATCAGGGGGTGCTGCTCAAAGGTGTTGCTCCCGAGGACGAAGACGCACTTTGATTCGCTGATATCCTGGATCGAGTTGGTCATCGCACCGGACCCGAAGACCGCCGCGAGGCCCGCGACGGTGGATGCGTGGCAGAGCCGGGCGCAGTGGTCGATGTGTGGGGTCTTGAGCACCACCCTGGCGAACTTCTGCATCAGGTAGTTCTCCTCGTTTGAGGCCCGGGCTGAGGAGAGACAGGCCATCTCGTCGGGTTTGTAGGACCCAAATCGCTCAGCGATCAGGTCGTAGGCCTCATCCCAGGTCGCCTCGACGAACCTGCCCTCCTTTTTGATCAGGGGTTTTGTGAGCCGGTCAGGGCTGTTGATAAATTCATGGGCATACCGGCCTTTGGGGCAGAGTTTGCCGCCGTTGACGGGTGCGCGCTGCCAGTGCGCCACGTCAAAGACCCTGCCGTCACGCACGACAAGGTTGAATCCGCATCCGGTGCCGCAGTACGGGCATGTTGTTGACACGTATCTGATATCCATTGTCGCTCCCTCTGGCGGGGACTAATAACGTCATTGATATATAACATGCATGGTCTCCCTGGGCGTTTTGATTAATATCGATGGAATACCGCTGGAGGGCCGGGAGAACCCTGGGTTATGCCGGAAGATCTATCTCAGAGAGTATGGCCGGGTTTCATTGCGTAACAGCGCTCCATGAGGTGATGCTCTCCGGGATTTGCGGATGAAAACCGGAATGCCGGTTTTTCCGGCCCCATCCCCCTCCCACAGGAGGAAGCCATGCCCGGGGTTACGCGGTTGACGGCCGGGGGACCTCCCATTGCCCGGGCCCGTAAGGCTTTCCCGACAACCGGTTCACGGTCCCCGGAAACTCACGGTGGATCCCGATATACGCCCCTCGACGGCGTCCCGCCCCCGGCCCGTTCAGATTCGCCCGGGGGACCCAAACTACATTGAGGTCAGCCGACGATATGTACATCAATGGAGTCCCTTGACGACTGGTTCCCGTACCGGGAATACCGACCTCACCAGCGGGAGATGCTTGAAGTGGCCGCATCTGTCGCACGCGACGGCGGTATCGCCATGATCGATGCGCCGACCGGGAGCGGCAAATCGAGCGTGGTCTCCGCGCTTCTCTCAGAGAGCCGGGGGCGGAAAGTGCTCGTCGCCGTCCGCACCATAAGCCAGCTTGGCACGTTCATGCGCGAGCTCGAGCTCGTCCGGAAGAAGCGCGGCGGCCTGAAGTTCGCCTACCTCATCGGCAAGTCCAGCATGTGCCCGCTCGGCGGCGAGGGGGACATCTACCGGCGATGCGAGGGTGTCAAGGCCTTCTCAACGGCGCTGATGCGGGAGCGGGCGCAGAAGGGTTCACTCGTCCCGGCAAACGACCGCCATATCAGGCAGCAGATCCGGAAGATGGACCCGGACCACCCGCTCATCTGCCCCTACTTCATCCACGGCAAATCGTTCGTGGAGCCCGAGGATGCGGGGCTGAAGATGATCCCGTCTGCGGCCCTGCGTGTCCGTGCCGAGCGGGTGAGCACCGAACTGATCTGGCCTGACCAGCTCGCCGGGTTCTGCGGCAACATATGCCCCTACGATACGATGATGCACGCCGCCCGGGACGCCGATGTGGTGCTCGTGAACTTCTACCATCTCTTCGACGATATCATCAGGGAGCAGCTCTACCAGTCGCTCGGGATCGAGGGGCACGACGCCCTGCTGCTCATCGATGAGGCCCATAACTGCGGCGACGTCGTCCAGAGCATCGAGAGCGTGACGATCGAAGAGCGCGATATCGTGCAGGCCGGGCACGAACTCGCCGGCCGGCGGCGGTCGCAGCACCAGGCAGATGCCATCACCCAGATCCTGCCGCAGATCACCAGGTTCATGGATGCGCTCAAGGCCTCGCACGAGGTTGAGGACTGGTTCGATCCTGCGATCTTCCAGCGGATGATCCTCGCGGGCACACTCTACCGGAATATGGAAGAGGTCGTGGATGATCTCCTCAAGATCAGCGAAGGGATCCGCGAGAAGAACATGCAGGCGGGTGAGTTCCGGGAGAGCGCGATCGAGCGGCTGACTGAGTTCTTCTACCGGATCTTCCGGTCCGCGGCCGACCCGGCCTACCTGACGGTCTACCGGAAGGAGGACGATGGCACGGTGGCGCTCGAGGTCAGGAACATCGACCCGAGCACCAAACTCCAGGATATCGCCCGGGCACACGCCTGCTGTGTCCTGATATCAGGCACACTCTCTCCAATCGAGAGTTACCGGCGCTACTACTTCGGCGACCTTCCGGTCTCCGCGTTATCGCTCCCAAACTCCTTCCCCCCTGAGAACCGCCGTATCTTCTGCGCCGACGACATCACCACCGCCTACTCGATGCGCCGGGACGCACAGAACCTCGCGCGGACCGTGGACTACATCACCACGTTTGCCGCTCTCCCGGGGAACCTTGCCGTCTACTTCCCCTCCTACGACCTGGTCAACACCTTCGCAGAGCGGTGCGCTCCCCGGATCAGAAAGAAGCAGATCTATGTCGAACCGAAAGAGACCGCGACCGCCGCCGCCATGCTCCGGGAGTTTATGGCTCTCCCGGGATCGGGTCGGTCCGGCATCCTCTTTGCGGTCTGCGGGGGCAAGTGGAGCGAGGGCCTGGACTACCGCGGCGAGATGCTCGCGGGAGCGCTCGTCATCGGCCTCCCGCTCGCGCCCTTCAACCGCGTCCGCCGGATGGTGATCGACTACTTCCGGATGAAGTTCGGGGCCGAGGGGGAGTTCATCAGTTATACCCTCCCGGCGATCAACCGCGCCCTGCAGGCGCTCGGGCGTGTGCTCCGGGCGCCGGAGGACCGGGGAATGCTCGTCCTCGGGGAGCGGCGGTTCCTGGAGTCCCGGGTCCATGCCGGGCTGCCGCCGTGGATGCAGGAGGAGATGACGACCTGCACCATCGACCTCTTCCGCAAGGAGGCCGGCAGATGGCGATCGTGATGGGGTCGTGCCGGTTCGGGCTCTGGCATGTCCACGTGACATGGCAGGATAACCTCGTCTACCGTGTGCGTTTCGCGCGCGAGGGAGTCGTCGGCCCGGTGCCCCGTGAGATCCAGCGCTACTGTGCCGGGCTGCCGGCAGACCTCTCCTCCTTTGAAAGCGTCGCGACCGAGGGTGAGTCGACCTTTGCGAGGATCTACCGTGCGGTACGGGCGATCCCCTGTGGAGAGACCGCAACCTACGGTGAGATCGCACGAGAGGTCGGGACCGCGCCGCGGGCGGTCGGCTCGGCGATGGCCAGAAACCCGACCCCGATCGTGGTGCCCTGCCACCGGGTCGTCGCGAAGACCGGTCTAGGGGGGTTCTCCCCCGACCTGGAGATCAAGGAGGCCCTGCTCGCCATGGAGCGCCGCACGCCCGGACCCTGCACGCGGGAAAATGAGAGGGATTAACTGGTAACCCTGCCGATAGTAATGGATATGAAGATCGTGGTCCTGGGTGCGGGGGCGGTCGGCCTGACCATCGCCGCAAAGTTATCCCGCGTCGCGGACGTCCATGCCGTTGCCAGGAAGCGGCATGCAGATGCGGTGCGGGAACGCGGTCTCCTGATGACCGGGATATGGGGGGAAGGCGCATACCGCTTCAGCTGCTCCGAAGACCTGCCGGACGCATGGCTGGACGCCGACTACTACATCATCACCGCAAAGTCCACCGACACGGAGGCGGTCTGCCGCCAGTTCGCTGGTGCCATCAGGGGGCGCGAGGTGGTGAGCCTCCAGAACGGCATCGGGAACGAGGAGATCATCGGCAGGTTCACCGACCGGGTCATCGGCGGGATGATCATCACGGGGTTTGAGTGGCGGGGCGACGCGTCGGTCCATGTCTCGGTGGAGGCGGCGCCCATGAAACTGGGGCGGTTCCCGTCTGGCATGGACGACGCGGTCGGGCGTCTCGCGGACCTCATCGGTGAGGCCGGGATCCGGGTTGAGGCGACCGGCGGGATCAGGAGCGATCTCTGGTCGAAGACCCTCTACAACTGTGCGTTAAACCCGCTTGGCGCCGTCACGAATGTCCCCTACGGGGCGCTCACCGATCCGCACGCCTGGGCAATCGTCACCGCGATCGTCAGGGAGGCATACCGGGTGGTGGAAGCTGAGGGCGTCACCCTCCCCTGGGAGACGGCGGACGCCTACCTGGAGTATCTCAGGACCACTCAGCTCCCGGCGACGGCCGCCCACCACTCGTCGATGCTCCAGGATCTCACCCTGGGACGGAGGACCGAGATCGATTTCCTGAACGGCGCGGTGGCGGACCTCGGACGGAGGCACGGTATCGGCGTGCCCTATAACACCTGCATCACCGAACTGATCCACTTCCGGGAGCAACTCTGAAGGCAGGGGTGGGTATGCGGTCGGCGATTGTCCTGGTCGGGGGAGCGGCACGGCGTGCCGGTGGGAGGGAGAAGTACTTCTTCACGTTCCAGGGCAAGACCTTCATCGATCGTCTCATCGATACCCTGCAGGAGGTGGTGGATGAGATCGTGGTGGTCGCCCGGGACCCCGGGCAGTGCGAACGGTTCTGCCACCTTGGGGATATCAGGTGCATAGCAGATGTCAGGAGAGGGCTCGGCCCCATCGGCGGCCTGCATGCGGGGGTGCAGGCGGTGCATGGTGAGTATGTCTTTGTTGCCGCCTGTGATATGCCCTGCATCAGCCCTGCAGTGGTGCGACTGCTCTTTGATGCCATCGGGGATTATGAGGCCGCTATACCCTGCTGGAACGCCGATATGCTTGAGCCGCTCCACGCGGTTTACCGGACGAGTGCACTGCTCAGTTACCTGAAGGAGCATGACTCGCTCTCGCTCCGTACGATGATACGGAGCATTAACACCCGGTATGTGAGCGTTGAGAAGATCCGCGAGATCGATCCGGACCTGATGACGTTTACGAATATCAACAAACTGGAAGACCTGAAGATGATCGATCCCTCGGCGGAGCACGGCCAGGATGATGCGTGCGGGTCCGGGCAGGGAACCCCGTAAGCGGGCGGGGAACGTTTAGATACTCTTTTGTTGCGTCGTGGATCTTTTGTGCGGCTCCTCCCTGGTCCGGGCAGCTGGAGGGCTCCTCCACTCCATCGCGCCTTGAACTGGGAGGCCCGGCCCATCGGCGCTGGCGTGACCCGGGGTGCGATGAATTCCTGATGATACCCGTCCGGTCTGCGGTAATGGCTCCCCTCCTCTGAAAACGGTCTCGATCCCGGTCAGGGGCGCCATGAGAGGAGAACCCGACCGGTTCGCTCCGGAGGTGCGCCTCACGGGCGTCCCCCGGACCCGGCCGGGGGATGCCGGTGCATCATCGGCGGAAGCAGCCGCTGTATGTGCCCAAAACTTATAAATAGTATCTCCGAGTAGTCAGGGCCTGATGTCATCGGGGGAAATGTCTTCAACAAATTCCAGTGCGGGAAGGGGGGCTGATTCGGGGGTGGCGCGAGCAGGACAGCCCGGATGCAGGAATCGTGGACCCGCCGTCGGCCGCTCTCTACCGCTCTTTCTGTTCTGCTGCCTGATTCTTGCCCTGTGCGGTTTTGCCTCCGCTACGGAGGGGACGTATGCCCCCCTCTGGGACGTGGGGGCCAATGGTGCCGTCAGTTCCGTGGCTGTCTCGCAGGACGGCACTGCGGTCGTTGCCGGTGCGGGCTCGACGGTCTACCTCCTGGACCAGCAGGGAGACGTGCTCTGGAAGACCACTGTCGGTTCTCGGGTGAATGGTGTCGGTATATCGCCTGAAGGGTCGCACATCGGTGTCGCTGCAGATAAACTCTATCTCTTTGACAAAGATGGAAACCTGCTCTGGACCGAGAAGACGACGTTCGTCTACCACAGCGTGGATCTCTCTTCCAAAGCCACGTATGTTGCCGCCGGATGCGACAACGGTGCGGTATATATCTTTGACCGGAACAAAAAAACGCTCTGGGACTACGATATGGGAACCGACAGTTACGGCATCGCCATATCCGAGAACGGGCGTGTCATTGCAGCAGGATGCGATGACCAGGGGGTCTACTACCTCAACAGCAGACAGGGAGAATCCTGGAGTTACGGGACCGGCAAATGCGTGAAGGGCATCGCCCTCACCCCTGACGGCCGGTTCGTGGCTGCCGGGTCTTTTGACCGGTGCGTCTACCTCTCCACGGGCGAGGGTGAGCACCTCTGGAAGTATCCCACCGGAGATGCCGTCGTCTCAACAGCGCTGACAAATGAGGCAAGAGAGGTCTTTGCCGCTTCAGGCAGATCGGTGCTCGTCCTCGACCGCTCCGGGGCCGAGATCCAGACGATCACCCTCAACGGCCGTGCGGAGTCGATCGCGGTAACCCCCGACGGTTCGTTCCTTGTGATCGGGGGCGGTGACGGTGACCGGTCCATCCATCTCCTCACGCGGGACGCGGCCCTGCTCAGCAGCGGGAGTCAGGAGGTCCCGGTAAACGAGACCGAACCGGTGGAGAGCCCGACGGGCAACGTGACCTCCCTCCCGGCCCCCACGACCGACAACGCCAGTGCAGTGGCAGAAGTGACCCTTCTGCCCCCGGATGAGGAGGTTTCCATCGCCTCGCAGATGCTCGGGTGGCTGGAGAACATCTTCTCCCTCCTCTTCAAACCGCAGGAGGACTTCCTCGCCTGACTTCCTGCGGGTTTGTTGATCAGGTTCGGCGGGGAGGCCGATACCCGCCACGGTCTTTGCGTGATGATCATTCGATGCCCCGGAGCCCTGTTGGACCATTGCATCTCATATTTTCATGAAACACCCCATTTCCCCGCTTCACCCCATGCTGTGGACCGTGGTGG
>NZ_DAQR01000001.1:47897-55348 GCF_002502935.1 Methanoculleus sp. UBA413 | reverse complement strand
CGGCAGTATGTGCAAGCAGGCGCTGCCTGGAACTTCCAGCCCTCTCGTGCGATCATATTGATGAGGGTGATTCAGGGGAGATTGTAGTGCCGGCAAACCTCTGGAATGATCACTTTCTTCTTCGCGGTCCTGCGTTCCGGTGTCGATCGCTCCTGGGTGACCACAACAACTTCCAGAGGCACGAGAGATTTTTGCGGCCCATCCCTTCGCTCAAGTCCCAGGGCCACAACAAATGGATCCGCCTGTTCAGTTTCCCGGTTGGGATCGATCAATTTCGGGAACTTTGAAAGGATCTCGTGCACCATTTCCACCTGGAAATCCGTGCACTCCTGGAAGAGATATTTGTAGTTCCCCCTTGCCCACGCAGTAAGTTCATCGTCTTTATGGTTCAATTCATCAAAGACAGCAACAGGGGCACACATTCGCGAGTTATGCATCAAGGTCTCGCATTTCATCCAGAGCGATTCAAAAATAGAGATCGGATAATACCACTTCATCTCGATCAGGGATGAGGTATCTACTACGTACAGCGTGGCGTCACCCGGCATTATCTCACGGCGTCGGTTTTGTTAACTCTCGCAGATGTTTCACCTTGACTCCCAGGTAGTCAAGCGCTTCGTTGTGTGTAATGTACCCTCTCCGGGTGTTCTCCAGCACAAGGGAGACAAATACCTCTCCCCGCTCCCTCTGTGCTTTTCTTGCTGATGATTCGCCACCGCCGCCCTGCTCCGTGGATACAGCCCCTTTCCTCTGGAGTTTACGCATCTCCGCCTGATACCGCTCCTGGGCAATGAGGTTGAGTGTGACCAGGCGGGTCAGGACCGTTGCGAGGCTGACGCGGTACCTGTTTGCGATTCTTCCCACACCATCGATGCCATGCCGGGTAAAATCCTCGGTGATATCCTTGGGCGGCATGAGGATGGCGCCCGCAAAGCGGTTGCACCACTGCTCTACTCTGGCTTCATGCGTCTCCCCGATGACGGGACGATCCGGGGTACAGAGGGCCGGCTCATGCAGTAGGATATGGCCATACTCGTGGAGGAGCGTGAACGTCCGTGCCTGAATGATGTCTGATGAGTTGAGGACAATAGCGTTTGGGGTATGGTCCATCAGGGCGCAGCCACGCAGTTCCTCAAGTTCCATCGGGAACTGAAATACGCGGATGTTCCTCTCCTCAATGGCGTCTCGCCATGCCCTGAACCCTTCATAGGCGTCTTTCCAGGACCGCTGTTCAGCAACAGGTATCCCAAGCCTTGTACGCTCCTCCACGGCCACCTCTTCAGGGTCGTCTGTCAGTTGGGCACCGACCACGTCCGTCCCTGTGGTCAGGTCGAGGTTCTTCATCAGGTCCGCACTGATCATCTGCAGGTTCCGCGCTTTTCGTATGGCAAGGAGTGTCCTTTTCGTGAGCGGGCGTGCCCCTCCGGGGAGCCTCCTGAAGTCCCGGGGCAGGGGTTGCTCCTCCTCTGGCTCCGCGAGGAAGAACGCTGCCAGGGGGCGCCGGTATGCCTTCGCGAGTCGCTTCACCTCGTTTAGCGTGGGTGCCTGACCGCCCTGTTCCCACTGCGAAACCCGGTTAACCGAAACATGCAGGTGGCCACTGACGTCTTCGAGCGACCAGCCTGAACTCTCACGCAGCCATCGCATGACAGGGGGGCTGACGTTGACCTTCGGAGACGTTCTTCTCATATGCCCTGTTCCCCGGGACGCTTTCTCCTGTCCGGTGATATAAAAATCACTCATCGACCGAATAAAAGTATTGCTATGGTCTACCGGTTCACTGCAATTAAAATTTCACCCGCACTGTTGCCTTGACGTCTGTGTCGTCTCCCCCGCCGTCACCCTTCGCGTGTGGCTGGCGATCCCCCCCACGAAATGCAGTGAAATGGTCCACGAGCACCACCCCGGGCTGCAGCGACGATCCCCCGGGGCGGAGGAGACGACCCACACACTACAGCATGCAGGATGTTCAGACTTCTTAGCACAAGAAGAAACATTCATATCACCAAATTGACAACAGAAAACGCATGATGAGATCCGCGGCAAACCGTCTCTTCTGCCTCGCCCTCCTGCTCATGGTCGTCCCGGTCGCGGCATGCGGCACCCCGGTAATCCGGAGCCTCTCCACCGCCGAACCAGGCGCCGGCGAAGTCTTCACCGTCTCCCTCGCAGTCGAGGGCATGACCCTCGGCGGGGTGGTCGAGACCCTGCCGGACGGCTACACCTTCGCGGGGACCGACCACCCGGACGATCGCGTCCTTGTCCGGGGGCAGAGGGTCGCGTTTGCAGTGACGAACGAGACATCGATCACCTACTCGGTCCAGGCCCCCGCCTCCGGGAGCGGGGATATCATAGGAACATGGGAGGACTTCATCGCTGAATCCCACGGCGAGATTCCTCCATCACGCGTTGCTGTGGACGGTATCGATGTTCCAGGAGCGGGCGACCCTTCACCCGCAGATGCCCGGGCCGGGTCGCCCTGCACCGCCCTCATAGCAGTTGCCGGCCTCCTCCTCGTGGCATACCGGGGTGGTCGGCGATGAACCGCCACCTCCTCCTCGCCGTTGCGCTCCTCCTCATCGCGGGCACGGCCTCTGCCGCCGGCATCCCCGGGGACGCTGACGGCAACGGAGTCCTTGACCAGCCCGAGTACACGGCCGCGGTCCTCGCCTACCTCGTCGGCGAAGGAGACCTCACCCGGACTGATATCCAGGACGCCGCCTGGGTCCTCGCCCGCTGGGACGGACGCCCCCTCGAGATCACCGACTCCTCAGGGCAGACCCTGACCCTCTCCCGCCCTCTCCGCCGGGTGGTGACCTTCACCGGCGAGTCCCTGGAGACGCTCCGGTCGCTTGGGTTTGCTATGGAGAAGGTCGTGGCCGTCGACAAGTACAGTCACGAGAAGAGCACCTTCTTCCCCGAATGCGGAGGGAAGGCGAACGTCGGGTCGATCTGGTCCCCTGACATGGAGAGGGTCCTCACCCTCAGGCCGGATGCCGTCTTCCTCTACGCGACGATCAGCACCGCCGCCTGCGACGAGATCCAGCAGAAACTGGATGCGAGCAGCCCGGGCATCAGGGTCCTGCGGTTTGACTGCTTCAAGCCGGCCACCTACCCGGGCGAGATCCGAACCATCGCGGCCGCGACCGGGTGCGAAGACCGGGGCGATGAGTTCGCCCGCTTCTACACCTCGGTCATGGACGGAATCAGGGCCGGCACGGCCGACGTCCCGGACGATGAGAAGACCCGGGTCTACTTCGAGTACTGGGCCGACTACAAGACCTTCGCGTCAGGTTCCGGGTATAACGAGAAACTGGAGATCGCCGGGGGGTACAACCCCTTCGCCGGTGAATCCGCCGAGTACCCGGAGATCGACCCTGAGGCGGTCATCGTCAGCAACCCAGAGGTCGTCGTCAAACTCACCGGCCAGAAGCTGGCGGCCGGCGGGTATGTGGGGCACGACGTCGCGGCGCTCGAGGCGACACAGTCGGCCATTCTTGAGCGCCCCGGGTGGACGCGGCTCGCTGCGGTGGCGGACGACCGGGTCTACGTCATCCACTCTGACATCCTCGGCGGCGCCCAGCACTTCATCGGGACCGCCTACCTCGCGAAGTGGTTCTACCCGGAGCGGTTCGCCGACCTCGACCCGAACGCTGTTCACCAGCGCTACCTCACCGAGTTCCAGGGGCTTGACTTCAACCTCGCGTCAGAGGGCGCGTTCGTCTATCCCTGACCGGGAAGATGCCCATGGAAGAGAGCGTCATTCTGCGTGAGGGGTACGCCCGGCTCAAGAAGACCCGGACGGTCTTTATCGGCGGGCTCCTCGCCCTGCTCGTCATCCTCGTCGGGGTCGCGGTCACCCTCGGGTCGGCGGGGTTCACCGTGGGCGAGTCCTACCTCGCCATCCTCGCCGGCCTCTTCCCGGAGACCTTCACCGCCCCCGAGATGGCCGATGTCATCGTCTGGGACTACCGGCTCCACCGGGTGCTCTTTGCGGTCGTGGCAGGGTTCGGGCTTGCGGTGGCAGGTTCAGTCATGCAGGGTATCCTCAGAAACCCGCTCGCAAGCCCCTTCACCCTCGGGATATCCTCGGCAGCCGCCACCGGGGCGTCGGTCGCCATCGTCCTCGGTGCCGGGTTCGTCGGCGGGGAGTACCTCATCATCGCAAACGCCTTCCTCTTCGCCCTGCTTGCATCGGTCGCCATCTACGGAATGGCCCGCTACCGGGGCGTGAGCAGTGAGACGATGATCCTCGCCGGCATCGCCCTCATGTACCTCTTCTCTGCGGTGACATCACTCCTCCAGTACGTCGGGACCGCCGAAGAGCTCCAGGCGGTGGTCTTCTGGATGTTCGGGTCGGTGGGCAAATCCACCTGGCCAAAACTCGGGCTTGTGACCCTCGTCATCGCCTGCACCGTCCCCTACCTCATCTACCGGGCCTGGGACCTCAACGCCCTCGCCGAAGGTGACGAGGTGGCGGCCGGCCTCGGGGTGCCGGTGGAGCGGTCGATGATGGTCTTCATGATGGTCGCCTCCCTCATCACCGCGGTGATCATCTGTTTCACCGGCACCATCGGGTTTATCGGGCTCGTGGCCCCGCACATCACCCGGATGGCCATCGGCGGCGACTATCGCACCCTCATCCCGGCGTCAGGGCTCGTGGGGGCCGTCCTCCTCCTTGCCGCCGACAGCGTCGGCCGGAGTATCCTTGCGCCGCAGGTCCTGCCGGTCGGGATCGTGACCGCGTTCCTCGGGGTGCCGTTCTTCATCTACCTCTTCATGCACCGGAGGGATGCCTGATGGCGCTGCTCTCGGTCGATGACCTCTCGTTTGCCTACCGGGACCGCACGGTCCTCTCTCGCATCTCGTTCTCGGTGGACGCCGGGGAGGTCCTGGGGCTCGTCGGGCCGAACGGGTGTGGGAAGACGACGCTGATCAAGTGCGTCGACGGGATGCTCAGCCCGCAGGAAGGAAAGGTGGTGCTCGGGGGCCGGGATCTTGGGGGGATGCACCGCCGTGAGGTTGCCCGAGCGATGGCCTACGTGCCGCAGTCTGCCGGGAACCAGACCGCATCGACGGTCTTTGAGACGGTCCTGATGGGGCGGCGGCCCTACCTGAACTGGACGGTGAGCCCGGGGGACGAGGAGCGGGTGGCCGCGGCGCTCGACCTCCTGGACCTTGGGGGGCTCGCGTTCCGGAAGGTTGCCGAACTCTCGGGCGGGGAGCGTCAGCGGGTGATGATCGCCCGGGCGCTCGTCCAGGAGACCGGGGTGATCCTCCTGGATGAGCCGACGAGCAACTTGGATATCCGTCACCAGATGGCGGTGATGGAGGTCCTCTCACGGTCTTGCCGAAGAGAGAGGGTCTTGCGGTCGTCATCGCGCTCCATGACCTCAACCTCGCGGCAACCTACTGCCACCGCCTCCTGGTTCTTGCGGAAGGATCGATCTACGGCTACGGGGCGCCGGAGGAGGTTCTCACCCCGGAGATGCTCGGAAGCGTCTACGGGATCGAGGCGGTGGTGAAACAGGACCTCCCGGCACCCTATGTGGTCCCGGTCAGGCCGGGACGGCTGAAGGAGAGGGCGTAGGGACCCTCTCTACTTCTTGAGCAGTTTTAGCGCCTCTTTTGATTCCATCACCGGGTGCACCTCTTTGTAGCCGAGGTCGCCCCAGGGGCTGCTGATCATCAGGAGGGCTGCGGGGTCGTCTGTCTCGATCAACCGGAAGACCGTGTTGCTCCCGAGGTCGACCCACTCGTTGATCAGGCGCACGCCGTCCGGGATCTTCTCTGCGGCTCGCGCTTCCCTGACCTCGCCCGTCTTCCCGGGCTCCCAGGTGAATATGCTTATGAACTGCATGGCTCCATCCTCTCGTTCTTATGCCGCACACCGGCCATGCCGGGGCGGACTGCCGGCGTCATCGGCACCCGGGTATATAAATCAGGTGCCCATCCTCTCTTTTGCGGCGGCACCGAGCAGCATGGCGGTGACGGCGGAGATCACGAGGAGCACGATCATGTTCTGGTCGGCCGTGCCCACGACCACGACGAGGAGGATGGCGGTCAGGGGTGCCCCGAGGGCCAGGGTAATGGCGGCGACCTCGATGCAGAGCACAAAGATTGAGACCGGTATGCCCGGAAAGAGCAGGTGCAGGGCAAGCCCCACAAGCGTGGACGAGAAGATGACGGGGAAGATCGGGCCGCCGAGATACCCGCTCTTAAACGAGAGCGCAAGCAGGAGGACCTTCAGGATTGCCATGAAAAGAAGCATCCCAACCCCGAACCGGGCCGGGTCGGCGAGGATCCCGTGGATCTGCCCCTCCCCGGAGAAGAGCACTTCAGGGATGAAGTAGCCGATGCATGCGATGATCACCCCCGCGGCGAGGGTCTGGGTGATGACTGCGTCGCCAAATGCCCTCTCCATGACAGTCCCCGCGGCCTGCATGGAAAGCCCCATCAGGACCGCGAGCAGCACCCCGAGGATGCCGAGGACGACCGCGTAGAGGATGTAGGCGAGGTTCAGTTCGCTGATCGGCTCAAACGGGATGCTCCGGGCGAACGAGGGGAGCCCGAGGAGCAGGTACGCGAGGTAGCCGATGGTACCGGCGAGCAGGTTCCAGGTGAGGAATTTCAGGGCGCTCCTGCTCCCGCCGACCTGGAACTCGGTGGCGAAGATCCCTGTGAAGAGGATGTTGCCGATGATGCCGTTGAACGCCGAGGCAAGCGCCGCAACATCAAACCCAAGTTCGGCGGTCGCCGATCTGATCTTCAGCCTATCCCGGGTGTAGGACGATATGTAGCCGATGAGGACGGTGATGACCCCTTCGGGGCCGACGCTTGCCCCGGAGAGGAGCGAGAAGAGCGAAGAGAGAAGGGCGCCGGGGAAGGTCCGGTAGTCGGGTTTCTCCCCGCCTCCCTTGAGCGACTCCGTGAACCCGCCATGGATCACGGTCGGTGCGTGCAGGTATTTCCGGCAGAGGCCGACGAGGAGCGAGAACGCAAGGACACCGACCGGGATCGCCCAGCGGGGCGGTTTCAGGACACCCCCCTCGAACCAGATGGCCCTGTTGAGCAGCCCGTAGAGGCTCAGGTAGGCGACCGTGAAGATGATGGCGATGAGCGCGATGAGGACGATCTGCCGGAGTTTCGGGTCGTCACCGGTACCACCTGCAAGGGTTTCCATGGCGGGCACGACACGGCCCGTTCAGCGTTCCGGGTTAATCTTACTTCCGGTCAGGCGGCGATCTCGTACCCTCGCTCCCGCCGGAGGCCAATCTGCGGGAAGGGCAATCGTTCCGGGGGAGTGCCGGCAGCCGCCGGTATCTCGCTGATCGCTCTGTTACAGCAATTTCTCCCCGAAGCGAATCCTCCTGCCGGCAGGTTCGCGGGCTACGAGAGGGCATCCCTCCAGGGTAGTGTATCATTTCATCTAATATTGTCCATGCAATACC
>NZ_DAQR01000001.1:38030-47670 GCF_002502935.1 Methanoculleus sp. UBA413 | reverse complement strand
GAGGTGGCGATCGCTCGCCCCGCATCAGGACCCGCAACATAAGGTGAAACGGTCCAGTAGTGCATCTTGTCACTTTATTTTTGAAGATTTCGATGCACAAGGTGGAATGCCAATTGCCACATATGGAGACGGGGAGTCCACTACAACCTCACGCGAAGCCGCGAAGGTCGCGAAGGTGACATTGGATTTTAGGGTTTAAGATGGCAAAGGGCAGTAGGTATAATTTGGGATCTGATTGGCGCAGATTGGGGGAATGATCTCAAATATAGTGTATTATATTGCAAAATGGACGTCAAACCATCGATATCAGTGAACATAAATAGGGGACGATTGTCGAATGATTGGAGATGGATACCACGACCCCAAAGGGCAAGACCCGGCGGAGAGACCGCCGGAGCGGGGTGGTGACCCCCCTCACTCTTCGCTCCCGCCGTAGACTACCTGCCCGAAACTGATGCACCCGTCCCCGAGCGGGTACTCCCGGTTCATAACAGCCTCAAGCCCGGCGGCGCGAACCTCACCGATGATCGTCTCCCGGATCGCCCGATTATACGCCACCCCGCCCGAGAGCGCCACCCGGGGGATCCCCAGCTCATCAGCCGCCCGGATGGCCATCGCGGCGACACCTCTTGCCAGGTTATACTGGATCGATGCCGCGACGTCCCCGGTCCGCTCCCCGGCGGCCGACCGCCGGTATGCCTCCGCAAGGATCGACCGCGTCGAGAGGACCTCGCAACCCCCGTCGCGCCGGAACTCAAGGTCCCAGGCCGACGCCCTCCCGGCATACGCTGCCGACTCAAGTTTCATCGCCGGCTCACCGTCGTATGTCCGCTCCCGGCAGATCCCGAGGAGCGCCGCGGCGGCGTCCAGCACCCGGCCGGTGCTCGATGTCCCGGTGACGTTGAGCCCCCGCTCCACCTGCCGGGAGAGGACGCCGAGTTCGATATCGCTCCATCCCCGTGATGCGAGCATATCCCGGACTCCGGCCGTCGGCAGGATCCCGTAGAGCATCCTCTCAGGATACCGGGTCGCGAGATCCCCGCCCGGCATCGGGACGACCTCCAGGTGGGCGACCCGGTCGAGGTGGGGGACCTGCCCGGCAAAGACCTCCCCGCCCCAGACCGTACCGTCGTCGCCGTAGCCCACCCCGTCGATCGCGATCCCGACGCACTCCTCCCTGGTCGCGGCCGCGATGTGCGCCCGGTGGTGCTGGACCGCGAGGAGTTCCGCCCCGACCGCCTCGGCAACCTCTCTCGCATACCGGGTCGAGAGGAACTGCGGGTGGAGGTCGTGGACGACCCGGTCGTAGCGGGCGCCGACGAGCCCTCCGAGCCTCTCCACCGTCTCCTGCAGGTAGGCGAGGGTCCGGGGGTTCCTGACGTTCCCGACGTGGGGCGAGGTGATGCAGAACCCTCCCCGGTAGATAGAGATGTTCGCGTTCAGTTCCGGGCCGACGCCGAGGATAGACCGGTCCCCAAGATCGACCGCCGACCGCTTCGGGGCAAGACCCCGCGAGAGCCTGATGATATACCCGTCTCGCACGACCGAGTCGTCGCACCGGTTGACGATCCGGCGGTCGTGGGTGAGGACGTAGTCCACCATTCCCGAGAGCCGGTCGAGGGCGCCGGAGATATCAGTGATCATCGGGTAGCCGGGCAGGTTTGCGCTCGTCATGATCAGGAGCCGGTGGGCGAGGTCTGCGAAGAGGAGGTGGTGCAGCCCCGAGTAGGGGAGCATGCACCCGATGGTGTGGAGCCCGGATATTGCCTGATGCGAGAGAGGATCACGCTTTTCGAGCACCACGATCGGCCGGGCCCGGGAGTGGAGGATCCGCCGGTCTTCGTCAGAGACCACCGCGATCCGCTCCACCTCATCCGGGGTCGTCATCACCGCGAGAGGCTGCTCGCTCCGGCCGAGGCGGTGTTTCAGGACGCCGGCCGCCTCCTCGACACAGGCGATATGAAACCCTCCGATCCCCCGGATGGCGACGATCGAGCCTGCATCAAGGAGGGCCGCCGTCTCCCTGACCGGATCCTCCACCGCAACCGGCGTCCCGTCGGCCCGGAGCAGGGAGAGACGCGGCCCGCAGGCGGCACAGGCGATCGTCTGGGCGTGGTGGCGCCGGCACGACGGGTCGGTGTACTCGCTCCCGCAGGCATCACACATCGGGAACGCCTCCATGGACGTGCGTTCCCGGTCGTAGGGGATGGCGTTGATGATACTGTACCGCGGACCGCAGTTGACGCAGGAGGTGGCCCAGTAGCCCTCGTAGCGCCCGCCCGGCGTGAAGATATCGGTGATGCAGTCATCGCAGGTAGCAACATCGGCCGGGATGAACCCGGAGAGGCTCCCGGAGCCGCTCTCGAGGATGATAAAGGTGTCGGGAGGATCGCCGCGCATATCCCTGACAATGACGGAATCTATCCGGGATAACGGCGTTCCCCGGGAAACAGCTTCCAGGAATTCCTCGAAGCGATCCCCGAACGCATGGATCTCAACCTCGCTTCCGAGGTTTTTGACGGTCCCGGTGATCCCGAATTCCCGCGCCTTAGCATAGACAAAGGGGCGAAACCCGACGCCCTGGACGATGCCCCGGATGATGATAGTGCCGCGTGTACGCATCGAAAAATCAGCAAAAATTTATGGAGTTATACAACGATATAATGATAGGGTATCGCATTGACGGGACATATTAAAATTCTTAATGATCCGGTGGACCTGGTTCCTCTTCTTATTACGTTCAATAACGCAGGTTATAAAAGGATCTATGAAGTCTTAAACAAGACCTGGATGACCGAGGAGGAACTCGGGACATACGCCGACGCCTCAACGGTGGCCGAGTGTCTCTCTATCCTCAAAAAGGGAAACCTGATCGAAGAACAGTGGCGGATGCCCAAGCCCGGGCAGAAGCCGACGAAGGAGTACCGGACGACATACAGTAGGTTCAGGGCCAGTTTTCAGTGTTCCATGGGCGATATCGGGGACCTGCTGCACATCGCCGTCTCCAACGACGAAGGTCTCCGGAGTATTGTGGATTCGATCGAACAGGAGATTGCGGCGGGAACCTCCTCGATCGGTGATATATCCAGAAAATACGGGGTCAGCCCGACCTTCATCAAGGGGCTGGCCAAACGAATCCCGAGCCTCGATGTAAAAGGACAGGGAATGGTGTTGCTTGACCAATCTCGCTGAAGACCCGCTCTATGTGATCCTGCGCAGCAAACGTGAGTCCACCAGGTTCCAGATCCTGGTGGAGATCGCCGAGCACCAGCCATCCATCCGCCAGCAGGAGATCGCGGAAAAACTCGGCGTGACGCCGCAGGCCGTCTCCGAATACATCAGGGAGATGGTGGATGACGGGCTGGTCACCGCTCACGGCCGGGGCAGGTACGAGGTGACGAAGAGCGGGATCGAGTGGGTCCTGCGGCACGCCGAGGTGCTCGAGTCCTATGCCCGGCACATCACCCGGGACGTCATCCAGCAGGTGGCGGTCTGGACAGCCATTGCCCGGAACGAACTCAAGAAAGGGGATACGGTCGGCGTCTTCATGCAGGACGGGTGGCTCTACGCGACGAAAGAGCAGCAGAGCGCTATGGGCCAGGCGACCATGGATGCCCGGCCCGGTGAGGATGTCGGTGTCGCCCACCTAAACGGCATCATCGACCACGAGGAGGGGGCTATCCATGTCTGCAAGGTGCCCCGGATCGAGCGGGGCGGGTCCAGGCAGGTCCGCACCGATCTCCTCCGGGCCGCCATCAGGGACGCGGATATGGTGGCCTCTGTGGGCCTTGAGTCATACGTGGCTCTCAAGAAAGCGGGTATCGAGCCAGATATGTTCTTCGGCTCCCGTGAGGGGGTCATCGAGGCGGCGTTCCACGGCCGGCAGTGCGCAATACTTATTGTTGATGAGGAGTTTACCGATTTCCTCAAACGACTGGAGACGGTAGGGCTCACCTACATAATCCACGATATCGCACCATGAAGGTCATCGTCCAGCCCCAGAAAGGCACGTATAAACTGTTATTTGTCGAAGAAGGCCGTGTCAGGGGGTCAGGGTTCGTCAACCTGACGGCGACCCCGAAGGGCCAGCGGCCGAAGAACTTCAAGGTTCGGAGGCGGGGCAAACAGCTCAAGCCGACGCCGACGCGGGACCTGATCACACTGCTGCGCCGGTCTTCGGTGCACCTTGCGGGGGAGAGCCCGGAGTTTGAGTCGTTCCTCGCCGATCTCCAGATCCCCGCATCACCGATCGATATCTGCCGGTTCTGCCAGCTTGAGGACCGCTTCACGCCCGTCGATAAGGCAACCGGCGTCCGCTACGGTGGGGAGTGGATCTGCCTGGAGTGCGCAAAGCGCGAGATGCGCCACGAACTCGGGTACATGGGGAGGTTCGGGGGTTCGGTGCTCGTGCACCTCGAAAAACTCCTCATGCAGGTCAGGGATCTCGACCGGGTGCTCGCGTCGGTGGGGCCTGATAAGATCGACCGGTCGCGGACCCTCTTTGACCGGCTGGAGGCGCACGAGGTCCAGAAGACGGCCCATATCACCGATCTGGCGCTGCCCCCCGCGTTTGCGAAGGCTTCCGGGGTCGAGTACCTGATGCCGGTCCAGCAGCTTGCGGTCCAGGACGGGCTGCTTGAGGGGCAGCACCTCCTGGTCGTCTCAGCCACCGCGAGCGGCAAGACCTTCATCGGGGAGATGGCAGGGATGAAGAACTTCCTCGAAGGCCGGGGAAGGATGCTCTTCCTGGTCCCGCTGGTCGCGCTTGCCAACCAGAAGTACCAGCGGTTCCGCGACCGTTACGGCCACCTGATGCGGGTCACCCTGCAGACCGGGGTGAGCCGTCTCAACCTCCCCGAGACCCGCCCGGCCGGGGAGCGGGATATCAACGCACCCGTCGTGGTGGGGACCTACGAGGGGATCGACCACGCGCTGCGCACCGGGCGGTCCCTGAAGGATATCGGGACCGTCGTCATCGACGAGGTCCAGATGCTCGAGGACCCCGACCGGGGTCACCGTCTCGACGGGCTGATAGCACGGCTCAAGCACGTCGCCCCCGACGCCCAGTTCCTCTACCTCTCCGCCACCATCGGGCTTCCCGGGCTGCTTGCTGAGAAACTCCGGGCGAACCTGGTCCGCTACGCAGCCCGGCCCGTTGCCCTGGAGCGCCACCTCATCTTCGTCGAGCGGGCGAAGAAGATCGGGTTCATCAAGCAGATGGTCGCCGAGGAGTACAAGATCAAGTCATCGAAGGGCTACCGGGGGCAGACGATCGTCTTCACCAACTCCCGGGCACGGTGCCATGTCATCGCAGACGCCCTCGGGAAGAAGGCCGCACCCTACCATGCGGGGCTGACCTCCCAGGAGCGCCGGGACGTGGAGCGGCGATTTGCGAACGGAGAACTCGCAGCCGTCGTGACCACGGCGGCACTTGCCGCCGGCGTCGACTTCCCGGCGTCCCAGGTGGTCTTTGATGCTCTTGCGATGGGGATCGAGTGGCTCACCGTCCAGGAGTTCCACCAGATGATGGGCCGGGCGGGCCGGCCGGACTTCCATGACCTCGGCCGGGTGGTGATCATGGCTGAGCCCGGCGGGTCGTACTCCCGGACGTCGCGGAAGACCGAGGACGAGGTCGCCGTCGGCCTCCTGCGGGGGGAGATGGAGGAGGTCGCCCCCGAGTACGATATGGAGCAGAGTTCGGAGGAGTTCGTGGCGAACGCCGTTGTCTGCGGCGGCGACGAGCAGCAGATCATCCGCATGAACCGGGCGATGGTCGGGACCCTGGAGCCGGCGCTCCCGACACTCCTCGATTACAACCTGGTCAGGCGGCGGGCAGGAAGGGTCGAACTCACCGATATGGCACGGGTGATGGCCGAGCATTTCATCGGCGTCGAGCGCCTGATCGAGATCAAGGACCTGGTCAGGCGGATGGACGACGCGGCCGAGATCGTCGCCGAACTCGAGTGCGCCGTAGAAGAGGCGCCGTAGAGGGTGCTCCTGATAGTCATTCTTCGGAATGCTATGAACTAGAGGCGGCGGCTTGTGCGGGGATGGGGCGAGCCCCCTCCCTTGCCCCCACCCCCAGGGCGATGCCCACCACGGTCCCCTGCCCGGGCTCGCCCGGGGAATAGGTCGCTTTCCTGCGTACAGCCTCTCGCTCTGCCCCATGAACACTCCCCACCCCTTCGCGATCTTCCGCGTGATCCGCGCCAGAACCCGCAAAATAAGATAAAATGATCCACTAGTGGAGCATTGCAGCTAAAATTTCACACCACTTCGCGAACTTCCGCGGCTTCGCGTGAGGTGGTGATCACTTCCACGCACCAGCCTCCTCAAAAATAAGATGAAATAATCACTACTGGTCCATTGCATCTAATATTTCCACGCGATTGTCGCCACACCCTTCGCGGCTTCGCGCGAGAGACTGCAGTGCCTCTGTATACCGCAACCTCACGCGAAGGACGCGAAGCCGCGAAGGGGACTATATCGTCCAACAACTCCACTTCGCGTCCTTCGCGCTCAACGCGGGAGGTGGCGATCTGCACCCAGGACCGCAAGATAAGATGAAATGGCCTACTAGTGGAGCATTTCACCTTACCTTGAGGGTGTGTGGGAGTGATCGCCGGTCTCACGCGAAGGCGCGAAGAGCGCGAAGGGGACCATGTCGTCCAGCAACCGAACTTCGCGTCCTTCGCGCCTTCGCGTGACGCAACAATCACATGGAAATATTAGGTGCAATAGTCCACTAGCCGCACGCAGTAATCATTGAGCCCGCCCAGGGACTCCCCTCACCGGTACCGCTCCAGGTACTCCCGCACCTTCTCAGACTCCACCCACCCGTCGTCGAGCTGTCGGAGGATCTCTTTGATCTGCGTGACCTGCTCCTTGATCTTCTCCGCCCGTTCATCGTCGATGAGGTCGGCCATCCCCTGGATGACCTGCAGGGGGTTTCTGATGTGGTCGGTGAGGACAGCGAACTGCTCGATGTTCCTCTCGATCTGCCGGTATGCCTCCATCCAGTCCTGCTCTATCCTCTCCCGCTCCCTGATCTGCCACTTAAGATTCTCGTTTGCTATCTGGAGTTCACCGGTCCTCTGTGTGACCAGTTCTTCCAGGTGGTAGCGGTAGTTCATGAGTTCCTTCTCGGCCTGCCGCCGCTCCGTCACGTCCCGGGCAATGATGAGGACTGCCGGGGTGCCCTTAAGGCTGATCTGGTGAATGGTCGCCTCGGCGGGGATCCGCTCGCCCTGCCGCGGGATCAGGTCGGCGCTGTGGAGGCGGCGGTCATCCCGTGCAAAGTTGCTCCTGATGAGGATGACCGCCTGCGGAGGAAGCGTGAGCAGTTCTTCCCGGGTATAGCCGAGACTCCGGCAGGCGAGCGCGTTCGCATCAAGTATCCTGTAGGGCGTGCCTTCCCTCCCGACCGCACAGACGAGCAGGAAATCGTTGCCGCTCTCAAAGAGGTGATGGTAGCGGTCCCTGCTCTCCATAAGTCTCTGCCGGGACCGCTCCAGTTCGTCGAAGACCTGGTTGATCTCCCCGGCGAATTGCGAGATCGGGTCGGTCCCGGTCGCGGGGAGGCGGGTCGGGACTCCGCTGCCGGCCCTCGCGGCCTTGATACCAACACTCATGCCTGCGATACGGGCGGCCACGTCCCGCTCCTTGAGCCAGATGCCGAGCAGCCCGAGAGCGACACCAGCGATGAAGAGTTTAACGAGCAGGACGGCGAGGGGGCCTGCAACCTCCTCGGGGAGAGCAACTGCCAGAACGACCGGGACGCGGCTATGAAGCACACAGATGCCCGCGAGGTGGTCCGGCGGAGACGTGAGGGCGTGGTTGCTGAGGTCCATGACATTCTACCGTGTCGCCTGTGCCGGGCAGATACCCTGCAGAGGTCAGCCCGTTTCTCAGGCGCGCGCCAGCATACCACAAGATAGCAAAACCAATATATAAATGTATCGTATGTGGAGGATGGTTTTACGGTCACCGGGCGATATTTCGGCCCGGGAGGAGAACGGCGTTGGGCATCAGGGGGCGGCGGCCCGGGCGCTCCCCTGCATCATCGCGGCAAAGACCACGGTCCCAAGCAGGCTTATCGCCCCGCCCACGTAGAAGACCGCCTCGATGCCGATGAAGTCCATGAACGCACCCCCGATCAGCGGTGCGATGATCATCCCGACGCCGAAGACCGTGTTGTAGGCGCCCATCGAGGTCCCCATACCGATGGTCCGGCCCGCATCGACCGTCAGGGCCATGATCGACGGCTGCTGGATGGCACCTCCGACGCCGATGAGGGAGGTTATCGTGAGCAGGGGCCAGAACGAGCCCGAGAGCGGGATAGCGGCGAGCGCTATCGCTGCTATGGCTGATCCCGTGACAATCAGGGCGACCTTGTTCCCGGTGTCGGTGAGCCTCCCGATCGGCACCTGGAGGAGTGCCATCAGGAAGGTGTTGACCGAGAGGACGACGCCCACCTCGGCGGGGCTGATCGCGATCAGCGGGGCAAAGACCGGGATGAAGACCATCATGCCCCCGCGGCCGAGAGCGCTGATGAAACTAAAGACCATGACCCCCCGCATGACCGGCAGCCTGAAGACCTCCCGCATCGGAGCGGGATCATCGACCGGGTTCCTGAATGAACCGGGTTTTGCCTCCGGAAGAGAGATCGCGACAAGGATCGTTGCGAACGCCGAGAGGCCGGCCATGACGTAGAAGACCGACGGCATCCCGAAGGCGTCGTTGAGGAACCCGCCGAGCAGCGGCCCCACCCCCATCCCGAGGAACATCGATATGGAGAAGTTCCCCATGTGGCTCCCCTCCTTCCCTTTCTCGGAGAGGTCTGCGATGTAGGCCATGGCTATCGGGACAACCATGGCTGATGCGATCCCGTGGGCGAAGCGGACGGCCGTGAGCGAGTAGACGCTGCCGGCGATGAGGTAGGCAAGCGAGAGGGCCGCGTAGGCGAACATCCCGATGAGGATGATCCACTTCCTCCCCTGCCGGTCAGATATCCGGCCGATGATCGGCATGAAGATCGACCGGGAGAGCGCGAAGGCTGAGAAGATGATGCCGAGCCATATGCCGGTCGCACCCAGGTTCTCCGCATAGATCGGGAGGAGCGGGCTGACGACACCAAGACCGAGCATGGTGGCAAAGACTGAGATGAATAAGACGTTGTAGATGCGCTTCGCGGTATCCATGAATAGTACACCGTTTTGAAAGAGAGATTCGGTAAAATATGTTGAATATATTTTGATTTATATATTGGCCCGATTGTAGGCTAAAATCATGCCCGCCGCGCGACGCAGCACCATCGGTCGTAGATGGGGTCACGCCGGTTCTCAAAGACCCGGGCATCCCGCCCCTGCCCGGTGCACCACCCCTCCACTAGGGCCGCCTCGGGCTCGGTCCCGACGGTGATCAGGGCCTCATCGGTGAGGGCGAGCAGTTCTGTGACGATCGGCTCCCAGAGGTCTGCGTTGTAGGAGTAGATCTCCCCGGCCATGAAGATGGCCCCGAGGGGCGCCGGCGTAATGTAGCGGGACGCCTCCCGTGCGTCGATGCACATCGTATCGGCGGGCGCGAGGCGGCCCCGGGAGAGCCCGAGCGCGAGGAGCGCCGGGTCGTTGTCGTAGGCGAG
>NZ_DAQR01000001.1:34087-37802 GCF_002502935.1 Methanoculleus sp. UBA413 | reverse complement strand
AGGCAGAGGGTCCCCGGCCGGTCGCCCCAGACTTCGTCGATGAGGTCGCGGATCTTTCCTTCCCGGTCGGGGGGCAGGTCTTCGAGTGCCGGGAGAACGTTTTTGCAGATATCGAGGCTGTAGTATTCACGGACCGCCGAGAGCCATGCCGCCCGGCTTTCCTGGTAGATGTCGCCGCCGATCTCCTCAAAGCACTCGATCGCAGCGAGCGTCGGGTCCCGGAAGAGGAACGAGACGGCGTGCCACCCTGATTCATCGTGCAGCGCGAGCGCGAGCGGCTCTTCCTCTTCGTCGACCAGGAGACGGGCCTCATCCGCCATCGCCCGCAGCAGAAGGGCTGTATAGGAGTCCATCGTCAGTTCCGCAAACGACGGTTCGACCAACCGGCATCCGTCGACCCCAAGGATATCTGCAACCTTCATTTCTCTCGCCTCTCGATCTTCAGGCCGCCCGGCGCCCGGATGACCCCGTCCACGCGGGCATCCTCGTGCAGGGTGAGGCCCCGGCAGGAGACGTTCCCGAGGATATGCGCCCCCTGCTCGATCTTTACATCGCCGTTGCTCTGGACATCACCGTGGATGACCGATCCCCGGGCGATGCTTGCGCCGTCCTCCACGTGGAGACTCCCGAAGATCGTCGTCTCCTCCCGGACCGCTATCGCCCCGGCGCGGATGTTCCCGTGCAGCCGGCACCCGGACCCGATGGTCATCTTCTCAGGCACCGAGAAGGTCTGCATATCGAGGACGGCGCCGGCCGGGATCATCAGCGGCGTCCCGGCCGGGGTTTCATCATCGCCGAAGAGTTTCTCAAGGACGGCGTCCAGTTCGGCCTCCTTCTCGATCCCGAGGACGGCCACCAGGTACATCATGATGTAGATGATGACCGGCATCGGGTTTCGGATGGAGATCCAGCCTTTCGCCTCAAACCCGCGCTCGATCTGGACGTTGTCCCCGATATCGAGGTCGCCTTTGACGACCAGTTTACCCTGGATCTTCACTCCCTCGCCGAGGTAGGCGTCCTCCTCCACGACGACGTCGCCGCCGATCTCGCACCAGTTGTCTATCCTCGCGTCAGCGCTCGCGTTGATGTCTCCGTTGATCTTGCAAAATTCACAGACCACGATCTCTTTGCCCAAAAGGCCGTAATCGATCCGGCACCGGTCCCCGATGACGATGTCCTGATCGGTCTTGAGTGTCCTCTCCTGGAGTTCGGTATTGTCCGGGAGGGTGCAGCCCCTGAACCTGTCGTGGTCTCCTGTCGATTCCATTTACCTGCTATAGTCTTCATGCGCCATACTTATGACTCTTATTAATTAGATCCAGGACAATCGGCATGATGTCGCAACCCCGGATGCGGTTGAGGCCTCCTTGCGCGCACGAGACCTCGTCGAACCGGACCGTCGGGTCTACCCTGACCCCCGGACCCCTGATGACGACCGGCACCGGGTCGGCGCTGTGATCCCTGACCGAGCAGGGGGTGCTGTGGTCGGCGCAGATGACGATCAGGGTATCCGAAAGCGCGAGCAGCGGCTCGAGCGCCGCGTCGATGACCTCGATGAAGTCCCGCTTCTCTATCGCTTTCCCGTCGTGGCCTGCCTCGTCTGCGCCCTTGATGTTCATCAGGACAAAGTCTTTCCGCTCAAGTTCCCCAAGCGCTGCCTTCACCTTGGCGTCCAGGTCGGAGTCGACCGACCCGGTCGTCCCCGGCACCGGGATATGTTCGAGCCCCACGACCTTCCCGATACCCGAGATGAGGGTGGCCGCGGAGATGACGCTCCCGGAGAGCCCGTAACGTTCCTGGAACGGGGGGAACGCGCCCATCTTCCCTGCGCCCCTGATCAGGAGGAGGTTTGCGGGGGGCAGCCCCTCTTTCACCCTCTGTGCGTTTACGGGGTGGCGGGCGAGGATCTCAGTCGACTGGCGGATGAACTCGTTGCAGGCATGGGCGGTCTTTTCGTCGGCAGGGTCGTCGGAGCAGGCCTGGATCGTGAGCGGTCGTGCCCCCTCTTTCTTCGGGTCGTTTGACGAGACGGCGTCACCGAGCCCCTCCCCGGTGAGAGCGAGGGCCGCCCGGTGGCCGGCACCCGACTCAAACCTGAACCCGACGCCGAGCGCCGAGAGGTCCACGCCCTCACGGATCGCCTCCGAGAGCGGTCCGGTTCCTGATATCCGCCCGGCCCGGCGGTCGGTGATGAGACCGTCCCCGCCGACGGTGGCGAAGTTGCACCGGAACCCGATCATCCCGGCGGTCATGTGGATGCTGGTCCCCTCGGCCTCGAGCGGGCCGCGGCCGGTGTAGTAGTCCTGCGGCGGGTAGCCGAGCAGGGCGAGGTGAGAGGTATCCGACCCCGGCCGTATGCCGGGAGCGACGGTATCCATGATCCCGCATACGCCCTCCGCCGCCAACCGGTCGAGGACCGGGGTCCGTGCGGCGGAGAGCGGGGTCTGTCCGTTGAGTGCTTCACAGGGACGGTCGGATATCCCGTCCAGTACCAGGAAGAGCACCTTCTCTGCAATCATCGAGAAGAGGTGAGATCCAGAACCAGATTATTCTTCCCGGTGGAGGGTCACCGGGTCTCCTCTTCCCGCTCGCGCCGGCCCGCGAGCTTCACCCGGCATCGTTCGGCGTGGCGGAGCGCCTCCTTCGCGAGGGTGTCGCCGCGTTCGCGGCACTCCTCCTCACAACCGATCATGATGAGGATATTGGTCGTCTTGATCATATCGGCAGAGAGACACCGGATCTCCACCGCGAGGTCTTCTCCGACGATCGCTTCTGTGTCGCAGACGATATCGTAGAGCTGGTGCGAATACCGGTCGAGCAGCGCGTTTGCGGTCGTGACCCAGGCCTCACCGCTCTCGCTCTCCCGGAGAGCGGTCCACTCCCGGTGGAACTGGACAAGCATCCTCCTGATGATCCCGCGGGCCATCATCTGCTGCTCTTCCGGGGCCCCGGGACAGAGGACAACCGGCCCTGCCCGCCGCGCACCCCTGGTCCGCTGGTAGACGGTCATGGTCATCACTTCTCCTGTAGTCTCCCGGGCGGAGGTATGCCGGTCATAGGGCATATACCCATCGTGCGGGGATCGTGGGCGATCCTTGAGTGCCTTCAGTCACCTTACTTTGAGGGGGGTGTGGGGCGACTCGCCAATGGCCGCACGCGGAAGCACGCGAAGAGCGCGAAGTTCGGTCGCTGGACGGTATCGTCCCCTTCGCGCTCTTCGCGGCTTCGCGTGAGATCATAGTGCCCGTCCCAATATGCGACAGAAGTTCCTAAAATAAGATGACACGAGACACTAGTGGAGCATTGCATCTAAAATTTCCCATAAAAACCGCCCCGATTTGGCGGGTGGGGAATCATGGCTCTGTTTGTGCCCCGGCTCCGGCTTGCGCGGGAAGGGGGCGAGCCCCTCCCCGGCCCCCACCCCCAGGGCGATTCCCACCACGGTCCACTGCCCGGGGCATAGGTCGTTGCATGTGCAACATTGCCTCACGCGTGAGGCTGGTGATCCGCACCAGAACCCGCAAAATAAGATGAAACGCTCCGCTGGAGACGCAGATCCGGAAAAATAGGGTTTGAGCAGCCGGCCTTATACGGTCGCGATCTGCTCAAGTTTGGACTTGGTTATCTCGACCCGGCGGATCGGGTAGATCGTCTTGACGACCTTGAAGATATCCCGGGCCATATCGCCTGAGACGATATCCTTGACCAGGGTCTC